>CAYUDF010000733.1:0-2307 GCA_964443465.1 uncultured bacterium | reverse complement strand
TGGATACGACGGACCACGCGTCCGGCAGAAATCCTTACTATCATCAGCCCGGCTAAACAACCCGGATTTATTCCGGAGTACTCCTTCGTGAACCCCGCCCGTTTATGCGGCGGGGTTCTTATTTTTGAAAACGTCCTGTTTACCCTTCGCACCAGCGATTGATTCCATCAGATGTCCCGCTGCAGATGAACAAGACGCGGCCGACGTGCGGGCTTCTTTTTTAAACCGCTCGAGGGACTCGGGGTCGGATGCGGAATTCTCGGGATTGATTTTAATTCTTGTTAGGGCTGGTAAAGAATTGGGGATCATTTTTTCTGTATGTTGTTTTTATAATCTGTGAACTTCGAGCGGTTCTAACAAGGCAATTCTTTCTTTTTTAATATTTTATATTCAACGCGGTTAAGCTTTGCGTGTAACGAGGGGCTCTCCGGCCCGCCATCAGGCGACATACCGGATTCGCCACTAATATACGCGAAGTGTAATACGATTGAAATAACAGGCCTTTAATGGTACAATGTAGGGTCACATTTATATGCTCGATCTTTTCAAGTTGCTGTAAACCAGAAACATCCGGGAGGATGATTATGCGCAATTGTTATAAAACTTTTGCCTTGTTACTGATTCTGGCCATTTGGGCCGGGAGCGCTTTGTCCCAGACGACACCGGTCACATCGGAAAAACCGGTACCGTCGATCGGACCGGAAGTGCAGTACCTGTCGGACACTCCGACCGATATCCCGCCGGGAGAAAAGAACATTGAGAATCCGCTTCCCTACGGAATTCCACCTCTGAATTTCACTTTTCCGGGATTCAATTACGGCGACAACGCCACCTACAACAGTTCCTATTCTGTTCCTCCGGATCCCCACGGAGCCGCCGGTCCGTTTCACGTGGTGAACGTCGGCAACCGTATGATCCAGTGGTTTACAAAGTCCGGCGTGATGCAGTACCACCAGTCGCTGCAAACATTTTTCGCGCCGATCGGACCGCCGCTTGGAACAGCGTCATTCGACCCCAAGGTAATTTATGACCAGTACAGCGAACGCTTTATCGTTGTCAGTCTCGAGCGGATCGACGCCGGCGGTGTCGAAGATTCGTATATTCTCGTCGCCGTTTCCAATTCGCCAGATCCGAACAGTGGATGGTTCTACACGGCGATTCCTTCCAAGGTGAACATCGGGGGTGTAGACACCTGGGCCGATTATCCCGGTCTCGGAGTTGACGACAAGGCGATCTACATCACCAACAATATGTTTGGATTTTCGAGCTCCGGTTCCGCTTACGGAGGATCGCGGCTGTGGATCATCAACAAAGTGCCGTTATATTTTGGCGGCCCGGCGGCGTGGACGATTCACGATCCCTATGCGACCGCGGGCAGTATCGCCCTGACGACCCAGCCGGCCCACATGTACGGCCCCGTCCCGGGCGGTATGGGCACGTTCCTGTGCGGGTATTCCGGACTGACAGCCGCGCCGGATGAATACATCCAGGTGCTGCAGGTCAACAACCCGATTGGAGCCGTCAGTTTTTCGCTGCAGTTCGTCAATATCGGCGACATCGAAGGTCCGGCCTTCCCGGCGCTTCCCGACGCACCGCAGAACGGCACAACCGCCACCATCGAAGTTAACGATCGCCGGGCGCTGAACGCCGTCTGGCGGGACGATGAGCTGTGGCTATCAACCACGATCTATCCAAACAGTGGAGCGGATCTGAACCAGACCACAGCCCACTGGGTTAAGTTAAACGCCGACGGTCTCAATCCCATAACCCTGGCCGACCAGGGCGACGCCGGCGCCGAAGACCTCGGCCCCAACACGTACACTTTTTTCCCGTCCGTCATGGTCGATAAATGTGGAAACATGGGAATCGGATTTGCCGCTTCGAATTCATTGATTTTTCCCGGCGCTTATTACACCGGCAGACTGGCGAGCGCCGCCCCGGGCACCGTTCAGCCCACCGGCGCCCTTTTCGTCGGACAGGACTGGTACCTGCGCACATTTGGATCCGGTCGCAACCGGTGGGGCGATTACAGCGGTATCGCGCTGGACCCGGCCGACGAAGTGACCTACTGGCTGTATAACGAATACGCGATGACCCGGGGTCTCGCGTCGGGTGGCGAGGACGGCCGCTGGGCAACCCAGTGGGGTTCCTTTGTGCTCGGCTGCAATCCCGTCGCCGTTGCGATCACGGGATTCGAGGCCAGGTATCTCGATGGAGGTGTTGAACTTGTCGCCGAGTTTACAGCCGACACCGACCGCTTTCGTGTAGACGTGTTTCGCGCAGAAGGCGGCGACCCGAGACTGTACA
>CAYUDF010000732.1:0-2309 GCA_964443465.1 uncultured bacterium | reverse complement strand
CGGAAGTACTGTCCAGCACGGTGCCCAGCTGGATCGCCCGCGCGCAAAGAGCTCTCTGCCCCAGGTCCACCAGTGGTTCCTGTTCGCCATTCTGATCAATCAGCACCATCTGGTCCTCGCCCGTCTGGATGGCGAGGAAACAGTGGTCCGAACCCGTCAGGTCCTGGAACACGCTGATCGCGCGTTTGTAAAACGCGACCCGGTCGTCGGCGTAGTCCGCCAGAGAGCTGAGTTCGTAGAACGCGTACAGAAGCTTCTGGGACTCTGTACCGCCCACGTCACCGCGGATGGGACGCTCGCGTAACATCTGCTGCAACGTCACGATCTCGTCGGGGATTTCACGGCCGATCTCCGACTTGATCAGATCGAGAGCTCTGTCGAGGTACTGCTTAGCCTCAAATACGTCTCCTCGGTCGAAATGCAGTATTCCGATACTGGCCAGTACCGGAGCGGCGAGGCTGTGTTTGGACACGGCCGCGTAAGCGTTGGCCGCCGTTTCGTAGTTCTGGATGGCGTCGTCGTCGAGGTTTTCCTTGCGGTTCAAGTCTCCCAGAATCGTCTCGATCTGGGCGTTTTCGTAACGAGACCCGATCTGTGTGCCGAGCAGGGCGGCTTTCTCGACCGCCGTACGCGCTTCCTTGTAACGGCTGGTGGTGAGATACAGTTTGGCGAGCCGCCGGTGAGCTCCCATTTCCTCGTTGGTCATCTCCAGGTCACGGGCAAGTTGCAGAGACTTGTGGTAGTACTCCTCCGCAGCTTCGTAGTGTCCGCGGGTAAACTGAATATCACCCATCGTGCTGTAGTTTTCCGCGGTCAGCCTTGTATTGCCCAGGTCGCTGCTGATCTCAAGGCTTTCGCGGCAGTTGTTTTCCGCCTCTTCGAAATTGTGCACTTCAAGGTACATCAGCGCCAGGTTGAGACATCCCGCGGCGATGCCGGCGCGGTTGTTCTGCAGTTTTTTGATCTCGAGGCTTTTGTGGTAATACCCCAGCGCCTTGTCATATTCGGCCTTGGTCTGGTACGCCAGCCCCAGGTTGTTATACGACGCCGACAGGGCGTTAACGTCGCCTTCGCGTTCACGCAAAAACGCACTGCGTTCGTAATAGGAGATCGCTTCGTCGTACCGGCTGGTGTTGAAATTGATCACGCCCATGATGTTGAGAGCCTGGGCAACAACGAGGGGGTGTTCGTTGGCGTTTAACGAATTGAGGCTGAGTTTGCACGATTCGACGGCGCGATCGTAGTCTCCGAGGCGGTACTGAAACCAGCCGATCTCGTTGAGCAGCCTGGCCTGGCCCGATAGAGACAGGTATGGATTGAGCGACTCCTTCGTCCGTGTGAGCAGGGACAGGGACCGTGCGTAATTACCGCTCGCTGCCCACACATCCGCCAGCAGGCTGAACGTATCGCACACCACGGACGCATTTTTCCGTCGGTCCTCGGAATCTGCCTGGCTGACGGCCGCTTTTGCCTGGAGCAGAAGCGATTCGGCGTCCCGGCGACGGTCGACGGCCAGCAGGTCGGTGCTCAACTCGTGCAAAACGTACAGCCGGTTAGTAAATGTCAGTTCTTCGTGAAGTTCGTTGTCGATAAATTCCTTTGTCAGCTTGTCGAGATAAGGCGTCCGTTTGTCCGCGGGTGTTTCCTTGAGAAATGCGATTCCGTATTTCGCCGCCGCGGTACGTTCGTTTCCACTGACCAGGTGTTCAAACACAAAAAAAGTTGGAACCCCGCCGCGGTCTTCCGCCATACGGGCGACTGTTCTGTGGAGGTTTTCCCTGCGACCACGGTTGATGGTGTCGTAGATGAGCCGTCTCATGGAGATGTCACGGATGGAGAGCGTGACGGCCGTCTGGCCTGTCGGGGGCAGAGGACGGTATTCAATCCGGAGCAGGCCGAGGCCCGCCAGCCGGTGTATCCGCATGTGCAACTCGCCGTTTGACTCCGAAAACACGCTTTTCACGATCTCGTGCGGCAGCGGCAATCTCGATACCGACAACAATTCGAGTATCTGCCTTTCCTGCTGCGTCAGTGCGGCCAGCAGGGAAGTCGGAAGGTTTGTTTCGGCAATATCCTCAGGGGAGACATCGGGGTCGACCAGCGCAAGCAGTTTCTGAATTCGCCGCGCCGGTCCGGTATCCGGCGATTTTCCGGATCCGGGTTGTGTCTTCAATTGAATGTACCGGGGCCCCAACCTGGATCGGACGGACTCCAGCAGGTGGTTCGTTTCGTCCGTCACACCCGGTCGTGCTACGGTAAATGCGAATCCCCCGACGGTGACCGGCTCTTTTGTTATCCTTGTCGACGAC
>CAYUDF010000731.1:0-2309 GCA_964443465.1 uncultured bacterium | reverse complement strand
TGCCATACATCGGCAATGTCTCAGCGGTTACAACGGCGGACAGCGTGGTGTACTTTGCAACGGGTGGGGAATTGTTCGGTGCGTATCCGCACAACGGTCTCGTGAGCACGATTCGTCTGACCGGCGGCATGACCTCGGCGGTGGGTTTTAACAGCGGTTACGCCTACGTGGCCAGCGAAAACCGGCAGATGCACATCGTCGACGTTCGAAACCCCGCGATACTGAGTTCCCTTGGTCTGATATCGATCGACGGCAGCGGCGTGGAAGTATTATCCGAAAACGGTTTCGTCTACGTCGTCACCATGGATTTATTGTATGGCGGGGTGAACGGTATTACCGTCTATGACGCCCCGCTTCCGTTTCTGCTCCGGGAGGTAGGATCGATTGCGCTGTCAATCCAACCCCGGGCAGCCGCCGTGGCCGGCGGTTTTTTGTACGTGGCCCTCGGCCAGGGCGGCGTCGAGGTTGTCGACGTAACCGATCCGGCCAACCCGGTCCGAATGGGCGCGATCGCATCGGCGGACCTGACGCTTGGAGTGGCGGCAGATAACGGATTGCTGTTTGTCGCCGACGGCGACGGCGGGCTGATTGCTTATCAAACCCAGGAATGCCCGCCGGCGAACTGATGCCGCAAATCCTCTATTCCGTTTTGGGCAGAGACTTGTGGGCGCCGTCACAGTACGGCGGGTTGTCGGTCTGTTTGCACAGACAAATCGCTTTGACCTTCTTTTCTTCCACCACAAATTTCATGGGTGTAAATTCAGTTCCCTGATGCGAACCGTCACAAAATGATTTTTTGTTCGACAAGCCGCAACGGCACCACATGTATTCACCTGGTTCCAGTTCGCCAACATCCGGTGCGGTGTCGGCCACTTTTCCTTTAGCCAAAACAAAACCTCCTCGAGTCCGTTTCGTTCATACTACGGATGGGACAACCACAACACCCGTCGGCCCGGATGTGGCGGCCTTTTCAAATCGGCCCCGACGTGGTAAGCTGCCGGGAAGCACCCGTTTCCCCGCCGGGGGAACAATAGTACGGTCCAGCGGGAAAATTGTAAACACAACAGAAATCTCAGGAGGGATTTTCGTGAAGTTTGATCCACAAGAATATCGCAAAACCATCCAGTCGCCTTCCGGAGAGGCCGATGTTTACAGCATACCGTTGTTGGACCGCCACGATCCCGGGCGGGTGGCGAGACTGCCCTATTCTATCCGCGTTCTGCTCGAAAGCGCACTTCGCAATAACGACGGTTTTCACGTTACAGATACCGATGTCGAAAAGTTGTTCACCTGGAGCCCGAAAACCGCGGGCACCACGGAGATCGCGTTCAAGCCGGCGCGTGTCATTCTCCAGGATTTTACCGGTGTGCCCGCTGTTGTTGACCTGGCTGCGATGCGCACGGCGATGTCCCGGATGGGGAAGGATTACAACAAAATCAACCCCCAGGTTCCGTGTGACCTCGTAGTGGATCACTCTGTCCAGGTCGATTACTTCGGAACACCCGACGCGCTGGCGAAAAACGTCGACCGTGAGTTCGAAAGAAACAATGAACGTTACGAATTCCTCAAATGGGGACAACAGGCGTTCGAAAATTTCCGGGTGGTACCGCCGGCGACCGGTATCGTTCACCAGGTAAACCTCGAATACCTCGCCAGGGGCGTGTTTCTCCAGGACAGGAACGGCCGGCTCACCGCGTATCCGGACAGCCTGGTGGGCACCGACAGTCACACGACCATGATCAACGGATTGGGTGTTGTCGGATGGGGTGTCGGCGGGATTGAAGCCGAAGCGGTCATGCTGGGTGAGCCGGTATACATGGTGATGCCGCACGTTGTCGGATTCAAGCTGACCGGGCGGCTGAAAGAGGGAATCACGGCAACCGACCTGGTCCTCACCGTCACAGAAATTTTGCGCGGCAAGGGTGTGGTTGGCAAATTCGTCGAGTACTTCGGTGATGGCCTGTCTTCGATGAGCCTGCCCGACAAGGCCACGTTGTCCAATATGGCGCCGGAATATGGCGCGACCATGGGTTTTGCGCCGGTCGACGAAGAGACGCTTCGGTACTACCGCCTCACCGGCCGTGACGAAGCACATGTAGAGTTTATCGGCGAATACCTCAAGTCACAGGGTCTGTTTTTTACGCCGGATGCGCCCGAGCCGGTGTACTCGGAAGTGTACGAACTGGACCTGTCCAAGGTAGGACCCAGCCTGGCCGGTCCCCGGCGGCCGCAGGACCGGATACCCATGGGGGACCTGAAAACAAAATTTGCTTCGCTTCTGGAGACAGACGTCAAGGACGGCGGTTTCG
>CAYUDF010000730.1:0-2317 GCA_964443465.1 uncultured bacterium | reverse complement strand
GTTCGACGACAATGCTGTTCAGATAAGAGGCCACTTTGGCGTCCTTGTAGGTGACCGCGTCCAGCCGTTTACACGGCCCGCACCAGGTCGCGTAAAAATCGATGAAGATGTGCTTGTTTTCCGTCTGGGCTTTCTTCACAATGTCGTCGAACGGGGGCGAGACCCAGTCGACATCTTCGGCAAAGGCGCCGGTGAAAGACAGCAACAGCAGGGCAGTGGCTGTGAGTGCCGTGATCAATACGCGACTGTTCAAGACAAACCTCCTAATGATGTGTTACTAAATAATATACGAAGAACGCCCGCGGCGCCCCCCGTCGCTGATTATCTCTTATTCTAACCGATATGTCGCAATTTACGTACGAAATCTTGCAATATTTGTTTCCTAATCGTCCCCGGTGTACCCCGTCGCGGTCCATACCGGGGTCTGGAATATCGCATACCGCCGCCGGAAATCGGGCCCCGATTTCGGCAGCGGACATAACAGTCTTGACTTGGCACCTTTTTTGCGATATAATGCCCTGTCATCTAGAAACTTCAGGAGGTTACCCGCCCCGACCCTACTGCTACAAATTCCACTCTAATTCCCCTGTATTAAGTGCCCAGGTCCGTTGGACAGGTGCATGTTGATTTGAAAGAACTCGGCAGTTGAAAAAAAAGCGTCATCGAGCGAAGAAAAGTCTCGGCCAGAATTTTCTGTACGACCCAGCGATTGCCCGGAAAATCGTAAAATCTACCGGGCTGGGTCCCGAAGACACGGTGGTTGAACTCGGCGCGGGCCGCGGGATTTTAACCCGCGAACTGATAAACTGCGGATCCAGGGTTATCGCCATCGAACTCGACAAAGCGCTGGCAGACGAGCTGTCTGACACGTTCGAGAATGTTGCCGCGACGGAGACCGGTTTCCTGACGCGAGCGGAAATACTCAATGAGGATTTTTCTAAAACCTCCCTGAGCGGTCTCCTCGCGGCACATAAAATTGACAAATGCACGCTGGTTGGGAACATCCCGTACTATCTCACGCGTGAGGTGTTATTTTCGTTTCTTGTTAACGAGAACGACAGAATTAACGCAGCGTACATCATGTTGCAAAAAGAGGTCGGCGACAGAATCGTGTCGCCACCGGGCAGCAAGGTTTACGGGATAACCAGTGTAGTGCTACAAAGTCTTTACCGCGTCCGGGTTGTGACAAAAGTTGCACCCGGATCTTTTACGCCGCGACCAAAGGTCGCCTCAGTAGTACTCGGGTTCGAACCCCTGTCGGCTCCAGTCCTGGAGCCAGTGGAGCTCGGACCCTTTGTATCACTGGTCAAAAATTTGTTTCAACAGCGTCGCAAGACCATTCGAAACACGCTGAAAGCGTTTTATAAGCTGTCGGACGAGGTACTGGCCGGGATTGAACCCGACACGGGGATCGCCCTCGGGTCGAGGCCGGAAAGCCTCAGTAAAGAAGAGTTTTTAACGCTGTCGAGGAGACTGAAACAGTCGTCCGACGGCTGATCAGCCCCTCGATAGGAAGTTCACGAAGTGGGTGGCCCCTTTCTTCAGCGCTTGGTATCGATGCTTTTCAGAAAAGTATCAATTGTTGCGATGGTTGTTCTCCCTCTAACCTGTGCGCAGCCGGCCTGGGGACAGGTGGCCACCACTAATATATCAGTCCCTGACACAACGGTAGTGCCGCGGTTTCGTTTCATGCCGACGTTTACGGCCAAAAGCAAGGCTGGTGTTTCCAGCGTGATGCTGGGCAGTGATTTTAATCACACGTTCAGGATGTCAAACGGTTTCCTGCTGACAACGGCATTTGGGACAGAGAAGGAAGAGTTTCGGTTGCAAGCCCGTAGCAATGATAGAAAAAGGTTCACCAACACGCTGTCACACCAGTTGGGCAGGGGCTGGATGGTCGATCTGGACCACAGGGACAATCGGACCTTCAACCGTGTGGTTTCGCTCCAGGGCGGATTCCAGGACGTTATTTTGAACACACTCACCGTTGGCGGAGGGTTGCGGCACGTTTCGATCATGCCGACAAATTTACGGTGGGATGTACGGCTTGACGGCGCCCTGGCGGACGCCGAAAAGACGTTCAAAACCGACAAGTCTGTGGGCGGCGAAGTCGGGGGCGGTTTCGGGTACAGCCTGCTGAACAGTTGGCTGATTATTCGTGGCCGGGCATACCGCAAACACCTCGACGTTAACTCGTATGCGCCGGGACAGGTGTTTGACGGTCTGTATCTCAACGAAGACAGCGTCAGCGCTTCCGCCGTGGTGAATTTCACGGACGAACAGATCGTTACGTTCGATTACCAGGCATATGATTCCG
>CAYUDF010000729.1:0-2318 GCA_964443465.1 uncultured bacterium | reverse complement strand
ACCCAGGTTTTGTCATCGGCGTCCATTATGACATCGAATACATCGTTATTCTGCAAACCCGTCACGGTATCCGCCGGATTTGAATTGCGGGTCAGGTGAGTACGAACTGAAATTTGCGGATCGGGGGCGGGAGCTTCCGGATTGATCTCCTCTTCACACCCAACCACCACAAAAAACGACAGGAGTATAAAAAAACAAATAAGACGCGTGAAGGAACTCAACAGTCTACCTCCTGATCAGCCCGACGGGCTTATGTAATTGTTTCATAATGAATATTCTCAAGTGGGGTAGTTAAAATCGGAAGGCGTGTCCTCCGCCTCGCGGGAGTGGCACTGCTCCAATACACTTGAATCATAAAAACTGAACGCTCGAATGTCAAGTGGATACACAGCTTATCGCCGTTGGCACAACCTCAAGCGAGAGCGTCTTTTAAAGCCTGCGCGAGCCTGAGCGACACCCCACGGACGGTAACGAGGGCCTCCACGGGCGTGGCTCGGAGCCTGGCCACGCTTCCGAACTCTTCAATAAGCCGCTGTTTCAGCACCGGCCCTATACCGGGTATTTCATCCAGGGCCGAACGACCTAATTTCTTGCTACGCAACCGCTTATGGTGCGTAATCGCAAACCTGTGGGCCTCATCCCGCACCCTCTGGAGCAGGTACAGCGCCGCGGCGTTGTCCTCCAGAAGAAGTGGCTCGGGCAGGCCGGGCAGGTAGATTTTATCCTTTCCCCGGACCTTGCGTCCCGTGCCCCGGTCCCTCACCTTGGCAATGCCAACGGCCTCCACCGATTCTTCACCCAGGTTCTCGATGACCTCCAGAGCGACATTCAACTGACCCCGGCCACCGTCCACTACCAGCAGGTCCGGGTTATCACCCTCCCTGATACCCCGGGAGATGCGTCGCTCCAGCACCTCCCGCATCATGCCGTAGTCGTCCGGGCCTTTTACAGTGCGAATCTTGTAATGCCGGTAGTGGGCCTTGGACGGTTGCGCGTCTATAAATGTGACGCCGGCGCCCACGGCGTCCGCGCCCTGAATGTTGGATATGTCATAACACTCGATTCGCCGGGGGAAACACTGCAGGGACAACAGGTCCCGCAGGTCTTCCAGCAGTTCCCGGTTATGCTGTGAAGCGCCACGGTCGTCAAAAGCGCTACGGGCGTTCTTGAGCGCCAACTCGACCAGAGTTCGCCTTTCTCCACGCTTCGGGCAGGAGATCTTTACCGGGTGTTTGCTTCGCTCGGCAAGAAAAACCTCCAGCGATTCTCTTTCGCGGACTTCTTCAGCCAGCAGAATTTCACCGGGAACGATGACCCTGCTCTGGTAATACTGGTTGAGAAACGAGGCGAGCAGGTCGGACGTGGATAGGACCACGTCGTCGAATGAAAACAACTGCCCACCCGACACCTCTCCACCCCGTACGGACAGTTTTTGAATCTTTATCCTCTCCCCGTCACGCCACGCGGCAAACGCGTCTCTGTCGATTCGCTGGGGCGATGTGATTCTCTGCTTTTCGATCGTACGCTGGATAGCAAACACCTGGTCCCGAACCGACGCCGCCGCTTCGAAATTGCGTTCGCCGGAGAGCCTCTCCATTTTGTCGCGCAACGATTTCAGCAGTTCTGTTCCCCTGCCCTTGAGGAACATGGTGACCTTGTTCACCGTTTCGGCATAAACCTGCGGGTCGACCAGACCGACACACGGCCCAGGACATCGTTTGATGTGATAGTACAGGCAGGGACGTTTGCGCTGCGCCAGTTCGGCGTCTGTGCAGGTTCGCATCGGGAAAATCCGGCCAAGCATACGCAACGTCTGTCGTACCGAACCGGCCGACGCGAAGGGACCGAAATACCGGGCCTTGTCCCGCCGGGGGCGGCGCACGACCGTCAGGCGCGGGTAAGGATGGTCGACATTTAGACACAGATTGACGTACGTCTTGTCGTCCTTGAGAAAAATATTGTAACGGGGCCGGTATTTCTTGATGAGGTTATTTTCGAGGATCAGCGCTTCCTGCTCCGTCCCCGTGACGATGTATTCGAGGTCACGGGCGCGGGCGAGCAGAAACCGGATCTGATGCCGGCCATCGGCCCCCTCCCGCAGATAGGTCCGCGCCCGGGCGCGCAGGTCCTTGGCCTTGCCGACATAGATGATCTTGCCGGCGCCATCCTTGAAGATATAGACGCCGGGCTCACGCGGCAGGCGGGCCACCTGTTGCCTGAGGTGTTCATGTGTTTCGTCAGTGGGCATAACGCCAGCGAATATAACACAGCGGCGGGTGCAGTAGCAAATCGGTGTACTGTAGCGGCTTATGGAGAAT
>CAYUDF010000728.1:0-2318 GCA_964443465.1 uncultured bacterium | reverse complement strand
CCCCACTTCTGGGTACGGTCCATCAGGTCGCTTACCTTGGGCGGGATCGGCATTTTCCATTTGATCGGATCCCACTCAAAATCACGGACCCAGCCGCCGATTTTTGAATAACTCATATCGGGCGCTTTTGGATCGGGATCGAAATATTTTTCGGCGTCCCATCTGTCCGGCGGGACCTCAATGATACTGTCCCGCCCTTCCTTGATGTTATTCCAGAAAGTTTGCGCATCCGGCGCATCCGGCATGACCGCACCGACCCCAACTATCGCAATCGCTGTGTGAGCCGTATCCTTCATTCTTTCCATCCCTCTTTAACTGTCCGGTGTATTCGCTTGTTATATAACTAGTTACGAAACGCGATCATACAGCACGTCGGCGATATAATCCATATCTGCAAGCAGACCCGCCTGCGCGACATGGATGGCCGACAACTGCAGTTTGTTCTCGAATTCACCAATTTCCGACGCCGCAATGCCGTCGCCACCGCACAGCCAGCGCGTGCCCTCCTCGCCAACCTTGATCCCCGCTTCCCTGGCAAACACCCTGCTCATCGCCGCCAGGCAGGTCGCGTCAAAGCGGGTATTCGCCTTGGGACTCAGCTGGCCCTGGGCAGACTGGGCCGCTTTTCTGGCCAGCGTCTCCGCCCCTTCCGCCAGAGCGGTCAGTTCCCCAAGCCGGAACAGGATGTGCTGATTGCGTGTGAGCCGCTGGACCCGCGCTCGCTCCAAAACCTCCGCCAGCGCGTGCAGCGCCAGCGCGGCGATGCCCGCGCCGACTTCGGGGTGTTCCGCATTTAGCGATTCCATGAGACGTGCGCGCTCGTGGTAATACTCGCCACGGGTTTTGAGATGCAGCTGCCAACGGTCCCGGCAGATCGTCATCTCCATGATTTCCGATGTGCCTTCGTAAATAGTTGTGATTCGGACGTCCCGCTTGATCTTTTCGACCATATACTCCCGGGAATATCCGTATCCGCCCAGGGCCTGGATTGCCGCTTCCGCCGCCTTGTTTCCGGCTTCTGTGGACAGATATTTAGCGATTGCGCCTTCGGTGTTCAGTGCGCCCTCTCCGTTGTCGATTCGCTCAGCGGTTTCTTCCACAAACGCTCTCGCCGCTTCGAGATTTACCACATGGGGAACAATAAGTTTGTGCGTATAACCGGTTTTTTCCGACAACGGCGCACCGGCTGCGATACGGGTTGTTGAGTAGGGTATGGCCCGGTCCATGGCCGACCATCCTCCGCCCAGCCCAAACGCCGCCACCATCAACCGCGTGTAGCCAAATACCAGCTGCGCCTGGATCAAGCCCTGGCCTTCCACCATACCGAGCAGCCTGTCGGCGTCGACGTACACGTTTTCAAACGACAGCGCCGATGTGTTACTCGCCCGGATACCGTGTTTATCCTCCGGTTTGCCCGGTTCGAGCCCCTCCGTGCCCTTTTCGACGACAAACCAGCTGGGTCCTCCCGGAGCGGCGGCCAGAACGGTGTACAGATCGGCGTAACCGCCATTGGAAATCCACATCTTGTTGCCGTTGATCTTGTAACCCTTGATCTTGCCGTCCTCTTCGACGGGTGTGGCTGTCGTACGTATCGCACCGAGATCGCTGCCGGCTTCCGGCTCGGTCGCGCCGTACGCCATCAGCAGGTTTTCTTCGCCGACTTTCGTGAGCCATAGTTTTTTCTGTTCGTCCGTCGCTCCCCACACGATGGGATCGGCGCCGAGAAAAGTAGCCAGCACACCTGTGGCGATTCCAAGATCAACGCGTCCCAGTTGCTCACAAACGCGATAAACGTCCCACGCGCCGCCTCCCATACCGCCGTATTCCTCGGGTATAAAAAGCAGCTGAATTCCGAGGTTTCCGCACATGTCCCGAATGAGATCGATCGGAAATTCGTCTTTTTCGTCGAGTTCAAGCAGTTTCGCGTCTGGAAGCTTGCCCTGCGTGAATTGCTTGATCGCATCAACCGTCAGATTGAGTGTTTCGTAGTCGAGTCCGTGTTCCGCCATAAAGAAATCCTTTTTTATGCCGACGAAAATATCCGACGACTTTACTGCTGCCGTCCGTCTGCCCTCTATCCCGGCCAAGCCGGGAAATGGGGATTGTGCTGTAGTCTTGACACCCGGGCGGCTTGAGCCTCGACCGTGATACACTATCAGCACAAATCACCATATTCTATGCCGCCGTCAGGTCGACATAGAATTATGTTGTGGGAAACGGAGATCTCCGAAAGCGGGGCCGCTTTGGACGGCCCCTGTAAGCCCCAATATTAAAGCACAAACGTGAATTTCGGTCAAAAAACTTTCTCGTACCCGCCG
>CAYUDF010000727.1:0-2320 GCA_964443465.1 uncultured bacterium | reverse complement strand
TGAAAAAGTCTTATACCCTACCTGTTGTGGGAGACGGATCATACGCAACGGGCAAAGCGGAGTCAACACCTTAATCTATTGTGAAAAAGTTCTTTAGGAGTGGAAGTTGGGGGCGGCGGTATCAGTCGATACCGTGTTCGTCGATCTTGCGGTAGAGGGAAGAAAGCCCGATCCCCAGAAGTCGGCTGGCTTCCTGCTTACTGCCGCCGGTCTGGCCGAGAATTCTCTGGATATAGGTTTTTTCGAACCGGGCAACCGATTCTTTCAGCGTCAACACACCACGGCTGGTGATTCGTCCGCTCACCGCCGGGGGCAAACAGTCGAACGAGATGTGGTCTCCCTCGCACAGCGTCAGGGCCCGCTCAATGATGTTTTCCAGTTCGCGCACCCCGCCGCGCCACTCATAGTCAAGCAGCGCCGCCAGGGCTGCCGGTTCCGCACCGAGCACGTGCCGGTCGAAACGCCGGTTTAACGTTTTAATGAAATGTTCGATGAGCAGGGGAATGTCCTCGCGACGCTCCGTAAGCGCGGGAAGCGCAATTTCCACAACGTTCAACCGGTAATACAAATCCTCTCTGAATCGCCCCTGCTCGACTTCTTCGGTGAGGTTTCGGTTGGTCGCCGCCAGAATGCGAGTGTTCACCGGAATCGAGCGGGTGCCTCCAACCGGTGTGATCTCACGTGTTTCCAGAGCCCTCAGCAGGGTGACCTGCAGGTCGAGGGGGAACTCGGCGATCTCATCGAGCAACAGCGTGCCTTCGCTGGCGTACTTGAAGTAACCGTCCCGGTCGCTGTTCGCGCCGGTAAACGCGCCACGTTTGTAACCAAACAATTCGCTTTCAATCAATGTCGGGGAAATGGCGCCGCAGTTGATCGCAACAAACGGACGGTCACGCCGGTTAGACTGGGTGTGAATCGATCTCGCCACCAGTTCCTTTCCGGTACCGCTCTTGCCGGTGATGAGAACCGTTCCGTCCGTCCGGGCGACTTTTTCAACAAGTTTGTAGATGTGTTGCATCGGTGCACTGTCGCCGATGATGTTCTTATCTTTCAAAATTTCTGACATTCGAACTCCCCGATAGTGTGATGGGTACCCCGTGAATATTCTCAATATTGGGAATAATTCCAAGCAGTTTTTTAATATTGAGAAATATTTCACATTATCTAATTTCGACAATCATCGTAATAATCTATGTGACAGCCTGTTATATAATCCGATGTACATGTCGGATTCTGGCACGCGACTTGTATAGCTACAGCCTTAAATATAGTAAAGCTACATTGGCCAATGTAGGAAAGGCCCATGACCATTTCTTATGACATATACGATCCCGTGATCTCGATTGGAACCGTTGCCAAACGTCTCGGTGTGGCCGTCCAGACGGTGCGTTTGTACGAGAAAGAGGGTTTGGTACTTCCGTACAAGACCCAAACCGGCCGGCGTTTGTTTTCCGCCCACGACGTGGAACGCCTGAAATGTATTCGCAAGATGATCACGGAGCATGGATTGAACATCAGCGGGATTAAACAACTGATGGCGTTGATTCCGTGCTGGGATTACCGGGGCGGTTTTGACGACGACTGCAGGATCTGCAAGGTATTTTCAGAATCCATCGGGCCCTGCTGGAATGTCCGTGAAGTTGGCGCGAAATGCCGCCACGAAGATTGCCGGTTGTGCTCGGTGTACCGGCTTGAGATCAGTTGTGACCGTATGAAGGAAATCATCCACGGTGAGCGCAGAAAAGAGTTATTAAACAACTCGATCGAGCCGCTACGTGGCGAGGAGGAAACGGACAAATGAAAAAGATGCTGATTCTGGGCGCCGGCACCGCGGGTACTATCATGGCAAACAAGCTTTCTCCCGTGCTGAACAAACGCGAGTGGGAAATCACGCTGGTTGACCAGGAAGAACGCCACTACTACCAGCCGGGTTTCCTGTTTATTCCGTTCGGAATCTACAACGCCGACGACGTGATCAAACCGAAACGCGACTATATACCTCCGGACGTGGAACTGGTCATGTCGCGTATCGAGACTATTTCGCCGGGAAAAAACCAGGTCAAGCTGGAGGACGGACGAGTGCTCGGCTACGACATCCTGGTAATTGCAACCGGCAGCGATATCCACCCGGAAGAAACGGAAGGTTTGAAGGAAGACGGCTGGCGGCGGAACATATTTGATTTCTATACCGTTGACGGAGCGACTGCGCTGGCCCAGCACCTGAAATACTGGCAGGGCGGCAAGATGGTTATGAGCATAACCGAAATGCCGATCAAGTGCCCCGTCGCTCCGCTCGAGTTCGTATTTCTGGCCGACTGGT
>CAYUDF010000726.1:0-2320 GCA_964443465.1 uncultured bacterium | reverse complement strand
AATACGATCGACGGCGCGCAGAAAATGGCCGAGAAAATTTGCGATCACTTCACCGTCGAAAACTGCTTTTGTTTGACCCCGGAAGCGACGGAAAAAATCCTGCGGCAGACACCGCCACGGGGCCTGATCATGGCGTTGGACGCGGGAAACGTGCAGGGGTTGCTGGAAAAATACAAACCGCGCGATGCGCTTGGCCTGGCCGCCTGGACCGACATGCTCGCCTGCCTTACGCGGGTTCTGGACATTGTCGAGAGCGATGGTGAGCCGGATTGGTTTGAGGAATCGGCGATACGTCCCGTGGTTTTTGACGTCCAGTACCTGGTCAATGCCGCAGAAGTCGGTGGTTCAGCGGCGCTGGGGCGGCTCGCCGGCCGCATGCTCGCCGCAAACGTTCCGCTCGGCGCCGGCGGGAAATTTCCGAAACTGTGGTATATGCTGCGCGGGATCAAGGCGATTGCGGGTATCGAACTGTTTTCATCGATCTGGCGTGGATTCGCCGAAGAGGGGTTCGATTTCGGGTCGCGGGTATCGAAAACAATACGGGGGCACTGGGGACGACAGGTGATGAGTGCCCATAACGCGTTTGAAAACATGCACCAGCGGATCGTTGCCGATCGTCTGCGATCCTTCGCAAAGGACCTGCGCGACAATCACCCCGAGGCCGGGCAGGTGGCCGACGCGATCGATGCGGTTGCAAGTGTTTATCACTTGTCCATAACGCTGCCCGACGCGACGTTTGTACCGCTGTCGGCGTGGACGTGGGCCAGCTTCAGCCACCGTGGCGGTGTGGGCGGACCCACGCCGTTGTCGTCACTGGTCGAGCGCGACTGGGCAACGCGCGATTTTCTGACATCTTATCTCGAAAAAACCAAACTGGGCGACGCGTCGTCTATCGATCACAAAATTGTCGAGCTGATCGGTGAGGGGCGGGAATCGGAAGATCTTCGCGAGCATCTATTTGGTGTGGACGCCGATCCCGACACACTGGTTGTGCGTCAGCCGTCCCGCCTTGAGTCGCCGCCGGCACGCAAGATGGAACGCCCCCTGGACAGACCAATGTTCGAGCCGATCAAGAGCCACAGTTGGGAATCGCGCTACGTGTTGAACTCAGCCGCGATTCGCCTGGAAGGCAAGGTGTATATTCTGTACCGCGCCTTTGGCGACGACAAGGTTTCCCGAATCGGTTTGGTCTGGTCCAACGACGGCATCGGAGTTGACGGCCGCCTGGACCACCCGATATTCGAACCGGCAAACGAGACGGAGAGCGGCGGTTGTGAGGACGCCCGCGTGGTGGTCATCGACGACAGAATGTGGATGTTGTACACGGCGTACGACAGGGAGGTGGCGCAGATCGCGCTGGCATCGATCGACGTGGGAGATTTTGTTGCTGGACGGTTCAAACGCTGGGAACGCCACGGACTCGGTTTTCCCGGACTGGCCAACAAGGACGCCGTTTTGTATCCGGAGAAGTTTGACGGCAGGTTCGCCCTGTACCACCGGCTCGATCCGAACATGTGGATCACTTATATGGACGACCTGACGTGTCCGTGGCCGCGCGAGGGACAACAGATTATTTTGTCGCCACGCGCGGGTATGATGTGGGACGGAGTCAAAATCGGCGCAGGCGCCCAGCCAATCAAGACAACCCGTGGCTGGCTCAACATCTACCACGGCGTCGACTACGAACGATCTTATCGTCTCGGTGTATTGTTCACGCCGCTTGACGACCCGGCAAAGGTCATTTACCGGTCGCCGAACCCGGTGCTCGAACCGGAAACGGACTACGAACTGGGCGACACCGGTGTTGGTGATTCGTGGGTACCCCACGTGGTGTTCACCTGTGGCGCGGTTCCCGCGGAAGACAAGGATGTTGTCGGCCCCGACGACGAAATCCTGGTGTACTACGGCGCGGCAGACACCGTCATGGGCGTGGCCCGGGCCACGGTGCGCGACCTCGTTCCCGTGTTTGATTCACTGTAGAACCACCGCCGGTTGAACTATACCGGCGGTTTTTCCTGCGGTGATTCTTCCTCCAGCGTTACCGACGCCAGCCGTTGCAGCGTGAGAAATGCCAGCAGGCAGTACAGGGTGGATTCCATACCCTGGTTGCGATTTACACCCGCCGCCGTCAGCGCGTCGTGGCAGCCCCCGGTCGCAAAATCGTATACCGGTTGTTCCAGCTGGTTGGCCCCCAGGAACCAGTCCACCGCCGAACGGATCACAAGTATCAATTCTTCATCGCCTTCGTCGCGATATGCCGCTCCGAGCGCTTCGATAAAAACCGCCGCCGTGACGGGTAGTTCCTCCGGCGGCGCGCCGG
>CAYUDF010000725.1:0-2322 GCA_964443465.1 uncultured bacterium | reverse complement strand
GGCGGCTAGGTGACGTCGTATGGGATCGACACTACCATGTGGCCCTGTTGTCGGACAGCTATTTGCGCGCCCTCTTGGCCGAGCTTGGGCTTGAGAAGGAGATGGAGTGGGTTCAGACAAGGACAGGTTTCTATACCGACGGCGCCTTCCACTCCATGTCCAGCTCCCTGGAATTCGTTTTGTTTCCGCCGCTGGGTTTGATCAGTAAGGCTCGCCTGGCCGCAACGATTCTTTATGCGTCGAAGATCACGAACTGGGAGCGATTGGAGAAGATACCCGTCGCTGACTGGCTACGCCGTTGGTCAGGAAAGAAGACATTAGAGAAGATCTGGCTTCCCCTTCTCCGAGCCAAGCTTGGCGACAGCTACAAAAAAACCTCAGCGACCTTCATCTGGGCATCCATCGCAAGGATGTACGCGGCCCGTCGCACCGGCATGAAAAAGGAGATGTTTGGATACGTCCCCGGTGGGTACGCACGAATTCTGAGTGCTTTCCGAGATCAGCTTGTTGGCGAGGGTGTAGATCTGATACTAGGAACGAAGGCCACAAGAGTTGGGCTCAGAAAAACAGGTACGGTCATTGTCGAAACAGCCGGAGGTGCGTGCGTCGAATCCGACCGTGTGGTTCTGACTGTACCTACGCCGGTTACGGCCCAACTGTGTCCGGACCTCTCAGAGGACGAGCGATCTCGCTTCGAGCAGGTGCAATACCAGGGCATCGTCTGCGCATCGGTGCTCCTCAAGAAACCACTATCGGGCTTCTATGTCACGAACATTACCGATCCTTCGATCCCGTTCACGGCGGTCATCGAAATGTCGGCCCTCGTGAAGAGGGAGCAGTTCGGCGGCAATACACTCGTGTATCTGCCAAAGTACCTGGAAAGCAACGACCCGTCCTTTTCCGCCTCAGACGAGGAGTGGAAAAGGAATTTACTTGGCGGCCTTTTTCAAATGTACCCAGCGCTGACACCAGAGGACGTCTTGTGTTTCCGTCTGTCCCGACAACGGTATGTCTATGCCCTCCAAACGCTCCGGTATTCGGACCGCGTTCCCCCCAGACACACATCCCTGCCGGGCGTTTATTCCGTCTGCTCGGCGCAAATCCTCAACAGTTTTCCTACCGTTGACGAAACGATAAAGCTCGCAGAAATGGCTTTACCGGATCTTCTCTCCAACGTCGAAGCCCCTTCCCCATACCCGTCTACCATCAACAGGGCTTCACCATGACGAAACCAGTTTGCAGCCTTTCACTCGATCTGGACAACCAGTGGTCCTATATGAAGACGCACGGGGATCCCGGGTGGGAGTCATTCCCGTCTTATCTCGATCTCGTTGTGCCCCGCTTTCTGAAGATCCTTGACGATTTCGGCTGGAAAATCACTGTCTTCATCGTCGGCCAAGACGCCGCCCTCGACAAGAACCGAGAAGCACTGAAGATGATCGCCGACGCGGGACATGAGATCGGCAACCACTCCTTCAATCACGAACCGTGGTTGCATCTATACTCAAAAAAAGACATTGAGGACGAGATCAGTCGGGCCGAGGAGGCTATCGAGGGCGCCACCGAAAAGCGCCCCCTGGGCTTTCGAGGCCCTGGCTATAGTCTTTCGAGGAACGTGCTCGAGATTCTCGCCAAACGCAACTACAAATATGACGCCTCCGTACTTCCGACGTTTATTGGCCCTCTGGCTCGCGCTTACTACTTTCTTAACGTCAAGCTGAGCGTGGACGACAAGACACAGCGGAAACAACTTTTCGGTGGGTTTCGTGATGGGCTGAAACCAGTCAAACCCTATCTCTGGGAACTCAGCAATCAGAGCCTGCTCGAGATACCGGTTACCACGATGCCCGTTATTAAAGTACCGTTCCACTTCAGCTATCTACTCTATTTGTCAACCTTCTCAATGCGCTTGGCTTCGATCTACTTCAAGACAGCCCTGGCGTTGTGCCGGATCGCTGGAGTCGAACCGTCGTTGCTGTTGCACCCCCTGGATTTTCTCGGCGCCGACGACGTGCCGGAGCTTGCATTTTTTCCTGCCATGAAATGCCCTCAATCGGAAAAAGCGAAATGGATAGCAAAAGCCCTGAAAACCGTTTCGTCCTCTCACGCCGTCACAAGCGTTGGCCACCACGCGGATCTGATACTCAACAGACCGTCGCTTCGCCTCATTCGTCCGACTGAGCCACCAGAACAGGCCCCCGAGGTCGAATCCGATGTCTAATGGTTGGCGTCAAATACTCCGAATCCGGAAAGAGGCCCGGTATGGAGGCCATTTCCGTTGATCTTCCCGCCTCGCGAAACCCAATTCTCGGAGACCGGGAT
>CAYUDF010000724.1:0-2322 GCA_964443465.1 uncultured bacterium | reverse complement strand
TTGAGATTACAGTGGTTAAACAGCTTCGGCTCGGCCGATCGGGTCACCACCGCCGGGCCGCTATACCCTCCCCGACGTTCGCAATAACCGGTCAAAATCCCCAGGAGGAACACGGTGGAACTGGAACACGTAAAATACGAAAAAGAAGGTCAGATCGCGATTATCACGGTCAATCGCGAGAAAGTGCTCAACGCACTCAGTTTCCAGACGGTCGGGGAACTCGACCAGGCTTTTGCCGAAGCCGAGCGGGACGACGAGGTCGGTGTGCTGATCGTCACCGGCGCCGGTGAAAAATCTTTTGTGGCGGGGGCGGATATATCCGAGATTAACACCAAGGACTCACAGACGGGCGAAGTCATGGCCTTGCGGGGCCAGAAGACGTTACGCCGGCTCGAAACCATGGGAAAGCCTTCCATTGCCGCGATAAACGGGTTTGCGCTCGGCGGTGGGTGTGAGTTGTCGATGGCCTGCACGATCCGGATCGCCGCGGAAAATGCCAAATTCGGCCAGCCGGAAGTAAACCTCGGCGTGATCCCCGGGTTTGCCGGTACCCAGAGGTTGCCGCGTATCGTCGGGCCGGGTATGGCGACGGACCTGATATTGACCGGCCGGGCAATCGATGCCGGCGAAGCGCTGCGTATCGGACTGGTGAGCCAGGTGGTGCCGCAGGCCGACCTGATGGCCACGGCCCGCAAGATTGCGGCGACGATCCTGAAGAAAGGACCGGTTGCAATCCGTGCTTCGATGGATGCGATCGACCACGGAATGAACATGGCGTTTGACGACGCCTGCCGGCTGGAAGCGTCGCTTTTTGGCCTGGTTTGTTCGACCGAAGACATGAAGGAAGGGACGTCGGCCTTCCTGGAAAAACGTAAACCCGAATTCAAGGGCAGGTAGTGTGAGGAAATACGCAGGATTGGATTTTATGCTCGTTGAGTCCCGGCTGTCCGATGAAGAACGGATGGTCCGCGACACCGTACGCGAGTTTGTTGAGCGCGAAGCGATGCCGCTGTTTATGGATCATTACGAGACCGGGACTTTTCCGATGGACCTGTTCAAGCCCCTGGGGCACATGGGTATTTTCGGCGCCACGTTGAAGGGCTACGGGTGTGCTGCGGTGAGCAACGTATCTTACGGATTGATGATGCAGGAACTGGAGCGGGGTGATTCGGGGCTGAGAAGCGTGGCGTCTGTCCAGTCGGGGTTGGTGATGTTTCCGATATACACATTTGGAAGCGAAGTGCAGAAAGAAAAGTGGCTGCCCGTGCTGGCCAACGGGGACGTCATCGGATGCTTCGGGTTGACGGAACCCGACTTCGGGAGCAATCCCGACGGAATGATCACCAAAGCCGTAGAAGACGGCGATTCCTACGTGCTGAACGGCGCCAAGATGTGGATCACCAACGGCACGGCGGCCGAAGTAGCCATCGTCTGGGCCAAGCTGGACGGCGTAATCCGCGGTTTTCTTGTCGAGTGTGACCGGGCCGGTTTTGAGTCGAAAGCGATGAAGTACAAATTATCCATGCGGGCGAGTGATACGGCGGAACTGATTCTGACCGATTGCAGGATTCCGAAAAGCAACATGTTGCCCGGCGCCGAAGGGATCAAGGGGCCCCTGATGTGCCTGACACAGGCGCGATTTGGTATCGCGTGGGGCGCCGTCGGAGCGGCGATGGCTTGTTATCACGAAGCGCTGGAATACAGCAAGGACCGGATCCAGTTCAGTCGCCCTGTTGCCGGTTACCAGTTGACCCAGCTGAAACTGGTGGATATGGCGACGGAAATCTCGCTGGCCCAGCTGATGTCTCTCCAGCTGGGACGGCTGAAGGACGAGGGCAAAGTCGATTTTACGCAGATATCCATGGCAAAAAGAAACAACGTCCGTAAATCGCTGGAGATCGCCAGAACGGCGCGGACAATCCTGGGCGCAAACGGTATCAGCGGGGAATACCAGAGCATGCGTCATTTGACCAACCTCGAATCGGTGGACACCTACGAGGGAACATACGAGATCCATACGCTGATCCTGGGCAACAAGTTGACCGGCCTGTCGGCGCTGGATTGAGCTGGTATAGTACTTTAAATGATCGATGTAACACGCTGTTAAACAATAAATAATGGAGAGGACTAAATTATGCCTACAATCGCGGTGATAGCGGGAGATGGTATCGGACCGGAAGTTGTCGATGAGGGGATGCGCGTTTTGAACCGTATCAGTGAATTGGAGGGAGTCCGTTTCGAGACGGTCAGTTATCCGTTTGGAGCAGAACACTATCTCAAGACGGGCGAGATGATGCCACCCGGAATCATCGGTGAGTTCAA
>CAYUDF010000723.1:0-2327 GCA_964443465.1 uncultured bacterium | reverse complement strand
CCGACGCGGGACCCGTACGCATCGAAGGGGCCGACGGATTGGTGGTTCAGGGTTGGGTTGGAGTCGGTATCGACCCGCCGGAAGTGCCCGTGGATGTACTTTCTTCGCATTTTTATGCGATCTACGGCGAGACGTCCACGCAGGAGCAGGCCGGCGCCGGGGTATGCGGCGCCCTCAACACAACAACCGCCGGACCGGGTGGCAGCGGTGTGATCGGTATCTGTCTCGATCCCAGCGCGACTTCGAACGGCGTGTGGGGTGACCACGCGGGAGTGGGCATGGGTGTTTTCGGCACAGCGCCCGATGGGTTTGGCGTCGCGGGACTGGCGTACGGCCAGCAGAGCGAAAACGTCGGGATCTACGGTGAATCCGCCGCCATGGGCGTCGGCTGGGCCGGTTATTTCTATGGTGACGTCGCCGTCGTGGGACAGATATTGACGGGAGGCGGCAGCGCGATGCTGATCGACCACCCCATCGATCCGGAGGGTAAATTCCTCTACCACGCGCCCGTCCAGAGTCCTGACATGATGAACGTGTACAACGGCAATGTATCGCTGGACAACAACGGACAGGCCATCGTCACAATGCCGGACTATTTTGAAGCGCTCAACAGCGACTTTCGTTACCAGCTAACCGCCGTCGGAGCGCCCGGCCCGGGACTGTATATCGCCGAAGAAATCGGAAACAACCAGTTTAAGATTGCCGGCGGAACACCCGGCGCAAAAGTGTCGTGGACGGTGACCGGGGTGCGTAAAGACCCGCAGTCCGAACAGCTGGACCGCACCGTCGTGCGCAACAAACCGGCAAACAAGACCGGCCGGTACTTCGACCCGGCCGCATACGGCAAGGACAAATCGAGCAGTACGCTTCACGCGGCGCATTCGCAGTTGCTCAGGCAGATGCGGGCTGACCTGAGGCTAAACTCACTGAGTAAACGGAGGGCGGGAGCAACAGAGTAGGGGGCAAGGCGAGCACGGGATGGGTCGCCCCCGGGGACCCGAATTCATTTCGGGAGGGAGCAGTCAAGAAACGCCGCCGGTACACCGGCGGCGTTTCTGTTTGTCAAAAGCCGGCTTGCCAATCGGCAGGATGAACGGCTATTCTCAGGTACATGAGTTACCTCACACATCTGGAGTGCGGCAAGTGCGGTGAGCGCCTGGAACCGGAAAAATTGTGGACCCTGTGTCCCAAATGCGCCAAACCGCTTCTTGCCCGTTACGACCTCCAAACGATCCGGGGCACTGTCGCGCGTGACGCCGACCTGTCACGCCCGGCCAGCCTGTGGCGTTACCCGGAACTCCTGCCCGTAAAAGATCCCTCCAACCGCTTGACACTGGGTGAAGGATTCACACCGCTGGTCCAGGCTTCCCGGCTCGGTAAAGAGCTGAATTTTGAGACGCTTTATATAAAGGACGAGAGTAACAACCCGACGACGTCGTTCAAGGCGCGGGGAATGGCGGTCGCCGTTTCACGCGCACTGGAACTGGGCGCGACGGCGCTTTCGGTCCCGTCGGCGGGTAACGCCGCCGGCGCGATGGCCGCATACGCGGCGAAAGCCGGATTACCCGCGTTTGTGTTTATGCCCCGGGACGTGCCGAAACCGTTTGTGGCCGAATGTCGCGCGCTGGGCGCGGAGGTCACACTGATCGACGGACTCATCACAGACTGCGGCCGGATAGCGGCCGAAGCGGCGCGTGAGCACAACCGCTTCGACCTGTCGACACTCAAGGAGCCTTACCGCCTCGAGGGTAAAAAGACGATGGGTTACGAGGTCGCCGAACAGTTCGGCTGGCGGCTGCCCGACGTCATTATATACCCGACGGGCGGCGGCACCGGCCTGGTCGGCATGTGGAAAGCGTTCGACGAGATGGAACAGCTCGGCTGGATCGGTGGCGAGCGTCCGAGAATGGTGACGGTCCAGTCGACCGGGTGCGCACCGGTGGTGCGGGCGTTCGAAGAGGGCGCCGAAGAAGCCACCCCGTGGGAGGGCGCCAGTACTGTCGCCGACGGACTGCGCGTACCGGCGGCGGTGGGAGACTTCCTGATGCTCCGGGCGCTGCGCGAAAGCAACGGAACCGCCGTCGCCGTACCGGATTCGGAGATGGTGGCCGACACGGTTCTTATGGGACGCACCGAAGGGATCTTTGCCGCGCCGGAAGGTGGTGCGACCGTTTCCGCGTTTCGCCGCCTGCGCGACGGCGGTTGGATCCACGACGGCGAGAAGGTGGTCCTGTATGTCACCGGGAGCGGGCACAAGTACGCGCATCTATTTTAATAAGGCGTTGCGCGCATTTGTTTGAATAAATCTACGCCCACAGTGTACTGAA
>CAYUDF010000722.1:0-2329 GCA_964443465.1 uncultured bacterium | reverse complement strand
GACTTCCGATGAGCCCCTGGAGCAGCGTAAATTCCTTGCCGTCCTTGATCATCTCGCTCGCCAGATCGGCCTTGGCCAGTTTCGACGCCCGTTCGACCAGTTGAACTTCCTGGCGCCGGTTCTCCCCCATATTCTCGTTTATATATAGAGCAATATCCCTGATACGGCCCGATTTCTGGCCGATCGTTCCGAGGCCTTCGATAAAAACGATCCGGTTCAGCTCCTCCGCCAGACCGTCGATCCCCCTTTTCAGGTCTTCCTGCCAGTAAAACTGGGCGTCCGCCAGGCGGGCCTTCAGTACTTTCTCGTTTCCCCCGCGGACCCCGGCCGGACCAAGGACCCTGCCGTCGGTGAACGTAATAAACCTGGGCACCAGATTGCCCGATGAATCCAGCAGGGCGATATAGCGCTGGTGGGATCGCATCGCCGTTGTGACAACCTCCGGCGGAAGATTCAGATATTCCGGGGGAAAATCCCCCATCAACAGGCGCGGGTCTTCCACCATGAAGGAGAGCTCGTCCACCAGCCCCGCGTCGTCTACGGGATCAAGTCCCGCTTTGGCGGCAGCGGACGCCGCCAGGGCAACAATCCGCTCCCGGCGCAAATCGTCGTCCACAATAATATTTTTTCCGGCGAGAGCAGATAGATAGCTTCCAGCCGAGCGAATGCCGATACGCTCGCCTTTGAGCCACGGCCGGCCATAGCTGTTTCTGCCGCTGGTTACGTCCGCAAACCTGAAATTCACCACTGCTCCCCCGTACAGGCACACGATCCAGCGGACCGGGCGTGCGAAACGGGTTCCGGATGCTTCCCATTTCATGACCTTGGGGAACCTGAGGGAAGCGATCAGACCGGGGAGAAATTCCGCCATAAGGTCCGGCGTCTCCCGGCTCTCCAGTTGCTTGCGTACTCCGAGGTAGTCTCCCCTGTCGGTAGAAATGGTCTCCAGGTCTCCCACGGCAACACCCTGGGATCTGGCAAATCCTTCCGCCGCTTTTGTGGGGGCGCCGTTTTCGTCGAGCGCCCGGCTGGCCGGCGGGCCGGTCACGGTCTGTTCCGCCGATTCCTGCTCCGCGGCAAGACCGCTGACGATGAGCACAATCCTCCGAGGCGAACCGGTGGCGTAAATTTCTTCCCACGACAGGCGCACCTGTTCGAACAGGGCTTCGGCTTCGTCGGCCAGCTGGGTGAAAGCTGGACGGATGTACGACGCCGGGATGTTTTCCGATCCAATTTCCAGAATGAAGTCGTTCATTACACTCGTCCCCCCTTCAGCAATGGAAACCCCAGTGATTCCCGCTGCTCGACGTACGCAAGCGCCGCCTTTCTGGCGAGCGTCCGGATACGCCCGATATACCCCGTACGCTCTGTCACACTGATCGCGCCGCGGGCGTCGAGAACGTTAAAAATGTGCGACAGTTTTACAGCGTAGTCATAGGCGGGCAGGATCAGTCCGCGCTCCAGCAAAACAGCCGTTTCCTTTTCGAAACGCTGGAACATGTCGAAGTAAAGATCTGTGTTGGCCGCTTCAAAATGAAACGCGGAAAATTCCTTCTCCGCGGTCCGGTTGATGTCACCCCATGTGAGTCCGCCACCCCAGTCGATATCCATCACCGAGTCCACACCCTGCAGGTAGAGACAAATGCGCAGCAACCCGTAAGTCAGCTCGGCAGTGATCGGTTCGAGCTCGAGCGATCCGGCCTGTTGAAAATAAGTAAACTGGGTGATCTCCATTCCGTCGAGCCACACTTCCCAACCCAGTCCGGATGCTCCCAGCGTCGGGGCTTCCCAGTCGTCCTCCACAAAACGGATGTCGTGACTCCGCGAGTCGACACCGATGTACTCCAGGCTTTTTACATACAGCGCGACAACGTCCGCCGGCGGCGGTTTCAACACCACCTGGTACTGGAGGAATTGTTGTACACGGTTCGGGTTCTCCCCGTAACGCCCGTCTTTGGGACGCTTCGACGGCTCGACGTAGGCGGCCGCCCACGGCTCCGGTCCCAGTACACGCAGAAACGTTGCGGGATTGAGCGTACCGGCGCCAACCTCCGAGTTATATGGCTGCAACACAACACACCCCTGACGCATCCAGAATTCCTGCAGCCTGGCGATGATTTCCTGATAGGTCAGTTTTGTTTTTTTCTTGTTTGGGGAGTTCACAGATTTTACTTCCGCTGTTTTTCCGGCTGTATTCGGCGCGCCGGGTTTGGCCTTCGTCTACGATGGTAAAGGAGATTTTTAAATCAGACTCAACGATTTGGGCAGGCTGTAACCCTGAACGTGGTAAGTATATGTCCAGTGAATGATTTTACCCAACTGTTTTCTC
>CAYUDF010000721.1:0-2331 GCA_964443465.1 uncultured bacterium | reverse complement strand
GAGGGTCTTGTGGAAGTCGCCAGTCCTGTCGACGGCGGTGGCACAATGATCGATCTCCAGGGCCGTTTCCAGAACACCATGGTTTCAACGCTTGACGAAAACGGCGTGGTCCAGGCGCCCTGTTTTTCGGGATTGCCGGACAGCAGCTCGACGGACCAGACAAAATCCGGTGAGGGGGGTGACGGACGATGAAAAGAGTATGGAATTTTTCATTCATGATTTTTGCATTGATGGTGTGTGTAATCGGATTTGTGGCGACGGAAGCCAATGCCGGGGCCACGGTCGTGATTCAGAACAATGATGGCGGCTCTGAGGGTTTCAACGACCCGACGCCGTGGACACCCACCGGGGGCAACCCGGCCACCACACTGGGCCAGGCGCGGTTGAACGCGTTTCAGTACGCCGCCGACCTGTGGGGCGCTTGTCTCAACAGCAACGTCACCATCACGGTCCGCGCGCAGATGGATCCCCAGTATTGCGCCGCGGGTTCGGCGGTGCTGGGTTCGGCCGGTACAACAACCGTGCATCGCAACTTCTCGGGCGCGCCACTGGCCGACACGTGGTACCCGCAGGCGCTGGGCAACTCGCTGAGCGGGTCAGACCTTTCGCCGGCTAATCCTGATATCAACGCCACTTTCAACAGCAACCTCAACGGCGACTCCGGTTGCCTGGGGGGTACCGGCTGGTATTACGGATACGACGGCAATCCTGGCGGCGACATCGATTTCATAAGCGTGGTTATGCACGAGATCGGTCACGGTCTGGGATTTCAGACATTTGTTACGCTGTCGACGGGGGCCAAGTGGAGTGGTTACAACGACGCCTACATGGTGAATCTCAACCACACTGGAGCCAGCCCCGCGGACTATCCCAGCATGTCAAACGCGCAGCGCGTAACGGCCAGCACGGCCGATCCAAACCTCCGCTGGACGGGCGCCAGTGTTACGGCGGCCCACTCCAGTATTCCGGTGACGTCCGGCCTGAACGGTGGTTAC
Source organism: uncultured bacterium (assembly GCA_964443465.1). Classification (GTDB taxonomy): domain Bacteria; phylum Krumholzibacteriota; class Krumholzibacteriia; order WVZY01; family JAKEHA01; genus CAYUDF01. The sequence continues at coordinate 1,336 of CAYUDF010000721.1, read as the reverse complement.
GTGCGCATGTATGCGCCCAACCCGCAGGAGTCCGGTTCGTCGGTATCGCACTGGAGCAGGGACTTGTGGCCCAACGAGGTCATGGAACCGTCGTATACCGGCGCCAACCACGATCCGGGGCTTGCGTTTTACCTGCTGGCCGACATCGGCTGGACACTTGACTCGGGCTGTGTTTGTGTCCCGGCCCCGACAACACTCGCTGTGTCCGACACGTTAACCACGGGACGTAACGCCACGCTGTGGTCGTTACGTATACAACTGGAAAATCTTGGACCGGGTAACGCTGTTAACGTAAACGCGACAATCACGGAAAACCTCGGCTGGCTCACGATGACCGACCCGAACTGTGCGTACGGAGATATAAATAACGGCGCGACCGATTGGGGATCTCCAGACCAGTTTGAGTTTGATCTTACGTCGTGGCCGGGCGGCACGTTTAACGTGGACATCGATGTCACGTGGGAAGACGAGTGCGGAAACGGGTATTCTGACAGTTTCACGCAGACGATGAGTCCTCCAGCCGCTGTACCGGTGGCCTTCGAACAGGTGTTTGTCGCGTCGTCGGAGGAAGCCGTCGAGATACGGTGGATGACCTACGCGGACGAGCCGTTCAACGGGTTCAACATCTACCGGCGTCACGAAGATCAGGATTCTGATATTCGGCTGAACAGCGGTGGTGTTCTCGACAAGACGACCAGCAGCTATACGGACACGGACGTTGAACCGGGCGAAACGTACTTCTACACGATGGCGTTTGTGATGCTGGACGGTACGGAGATACGCTCGGCATCGGTCAAGGCGACTGTTGGCGTGTATTCGAACAGCCTGGATCAGAACCGCCCGAATCCGTTTAACCCGACGACGGAAATCAGCTTCCGAATCGCCGGACAACTGCCGGTGTCGCTGAAGATCTACGACGTCGCCGGGCGGTTGGTGCGCACGATGGTGGACGGGCCGCAGGATGCGGGTGTCTACAGTGTCACGTGGAACGGAATCGACAACTCGGGCGCGACGGTGTCGACGGGTGTGTACTTCTACCGGCTGAGCGCGGGCAAGTACACGGAAACGCGTCGCATGGTCCTTCTGAAGTAAACTTGTTTCTCGGTCCCCAGTCCCCAAACGTTCGGGACCCAATACGACCGCTGCAGATCTCTGCGGCGGTCGTTTCTCTTTTTCAAAAAGCGTGACCGGTCGTGGAACGGTCTATCTTGTTTTTTGGGCGCACGGATACGCGGCGCGAGCCGGGCACGGCTCCCCTGCGGCCCCCTCAGACGTCGCAGTACCAGCCATGACGGGTCGCCTCGCCTTGATCGGCTCGCAGATCGACCCTCTTATT
>CAYUDF010000720.1:0-2334 GCA_964443465.1 uncultured bacterium | reverse complement strand
AGCTTCTGATCGAGCTGACGCGAAGCCTTGCCGATCCGGTAAAGCGTGCCGGCGCGGTTGAGCGGCAGACGGACGATCCGTGAATGCTCCGCCAATGCCTGGAGCATCGCCTGCCGGATCCACCATACGGCGTAGGAGATAAACTTGAAGCCGCGCTTCTCGTCGAAACGATGGGCAGCCTTGATCAAACCGAGGTTGCCCTCGTTAATCAGGTCCTCAAGCGAGAGCCCCTGGTTGGCGTATTGTTTCGCGATCGAAACAACAAACCGGAGGTTCGCCTTGACCAGCTGGTCAAGCGCGCCCTGCTTGCCGTCCCGGATACTACGCGCGAGCTCTTGTTCCTGCTCGCGCGTTAACAGGGGTGTTTTATTGATCTCGTGTAGGTAAACGTCCAGGCTGCGATTGCTGCTCGGACCTTTGCTATTCGTAACTCGCACTTCAGACCTGCTTTCTTTGTCCCTTTGGTCGAACATCTGGATCACCCTTTCCGGGTGCGCTCCGGCGCCGGCCTTTTGCCTTTGACGGTGCGCTACCGCTTACCCGGTTTAACCGGGAGATAAGTGGTGCTTCTTCCACGTTTGACCAGAAAAGCGATGGGGGCTTCCCTGTCTTTGAGTTTGTCCGCGACTTTCAGGTATCCGTCCATGTCTTTCACGGCGATCGAATAAACCTCGGTGATAATATCACCCTCACGGATTCCAGCCTCCTCGGCAGGACTTCCTTCTTTCACATTCAGCACAATCACACCCTCTTGATCGCGTGAGATATTGTAAGTTCTCCTGACCTCTCGCGAATCAACGTCATCAACCTGCAACCCGAGCCACAAATCTCCAGAAGGCGGGCGGGCTGCCACCACCACGGCGTCTTCGGGGCGCTCGGCAATGGTGATCTCCAGTTCCTTTTCCTTTCCCTTCCTCCACACAACTATTGGTACCGTGCCTCCAATAGGTGTCTTTGCAACCATTAGACGGAACTTCGATCCATCTCTTACGGTCTCTCCATCATATTTTATAATTACATCTTTTCTCTCTATTCCAGCTTCTGAGGCCGGATATCCGTCCAGTACGTTCTCGACCAGGACACCTTGCTGGATTTCAAGCCCCAACCCTTCGGCCAGATCCTTGTTGAGCTCCAGTAGGGTTATTCCGATAAACCCGTATCGGACACGCCCTTCCGCGATCAGCTGGCCGACGATATCCTTCGCCATATTGATCGGGATCGCGAAACCAATGCCCTGGCCCGACGGGTTGATCGCCGTGTTGATGCCAATGGCCTCGCCATTCATGTTAACCAGAGGACCGCCGCTGTTGCCAAAATTGATCGAAGCGTCCGTCTGGATGTAATTCTGATACCCCGAGGGATCGCTCCCCATGATATTCAGGTCGCTCCGGCCCTTGGCGCTTATGATGCCCGCCGTGACAGTGCCCTGAAGCTGGCCAAAAGGCGTACCAATCGCCATCACCCAGTCCCCCACACGGCATTTGTCTGAATCACCGAGGGGTACCATTGTCAGCCCTCCCTGGGCCTCGTCGATCTGGATAACCGCGATGTCCGTCTTGGGGTCCGCCCCGACAACGGTGGCTTCCAGGTCCTGTTCACCGTCCGCCGTCGCGATGGTAACGATGATTTCTTCGGCGTCACGAATCACGTGGTGGTTGGTCAGAATCCGGCCCTCGTTATCGATCACAAAACCCGATCCGCCACCCGGAATCCGACGATCACGCTGGTGATTTTCGTCGTCCGGGAAAAAATCGCGAAAGAACTCCGGTATCTGAAACCGGTTGTCATCGTCGCCCGCTGATACGGTCCTGCGTGTACGAATGAAAACCACTCCGGGTCCTACCCGCTCGGCGACGTCGGCGAAAATAGAGGTTCCATCCGACCGAATCGGCACGTCCTGTCCGGCGGTACCGTTGCTACTCGTCTGGGCTGTCGAATCGACCGAAAAAATATGGCCGGCGACAAACCCGGCTGCAACTACCAGTGCACCCGCCAGGAACATCTTCAAAGAGTTATTGTTTACAACCATCATCCAGTACTTATCCTTTTTTTGCCGTTCGGCTGCCGACATCGAGTTAACGACCGGCCGGTAAGCCACACGTGCGTAATATATCTACTCTCTCCAATTACTGGATCGGATGGACCCGGAGTTCCTTACGCGCTAAACGCGAGAAACTCGCTGGTAGGGGAGGGGAAATCCAAGCTGGTTTTGAAGCCTAACTGTCTACTTTCAAACCTACAGTCGCGTCCCACCCTGTTTGCTCAACCCGGCAGGCTCCTGCCACTGCAGTATTTGCCGAGAGCATGGTACCATAGGGGCTCAATCAGTGTCAA
>CAYUDF010000719.1:0-2335 GCA_964443465.1 uncultured bacterium | reverse complement strand
CGATAGCATCCGGAGTAGCGACCTCGAACGGATATCCGCCCAGCCAGTCTAACCAGTCGTAGTAGATCGACATTCCTCTTTTTTTTGAGTATTCGTGATATCTGGCGACCGGATTTCTACCGTGTCTAATATCCTGCGCCAGACCGAATACAACGAATACAGGAATGAATACACCGGTAACGGCGACCTTTCCGGCCTTTCCCCAACAATATATGCTTTTTATTTTTCGCCAGATTCGGGATTTTGTTCCTTGATCGTTGTAGATTGCGATAAAAAGCGTTCCGTTGGAATCGGCGGTGTCGATGACCAGATCGAGAGCTTTCCACATGTTTCCCGTGTGGTGCAGCACGCCCCATGAATAGACGACGTCGAACAGACCCAGTGGGGAAAGAAACCCGGCATCCAGAACCGAACCCTCGATGATCTGCCAGTGTTCGTCGGACGGGAAGTAGCGTCGTTTCAGTTCCTCGGCGCAAGCCACCGAATCGGGGTCAAAATCGAACGACGTCACTTTTGCCCCGAGGCGCCGGGCCACCAGACTGAACAGTCCGCTTCCACATCCAGCGTCCAGGAAAGTTTTACCTTCCAGCGAAGTCACTTCCAGCATCTCTTCGAGGGATTTCTGCGCCTCCTCGATGCGGTTGTCGTCGAGTACCGACAGAAAGCGTTTCCAGTTTTTTCCAAACTCGAAACGGTCTCCTTTTTTAATATCGGTGGCGTGGTTGGTCATTTGTTGCCGGTCCTCACCGGTTATCGTATACTGCAAGCTGACAGTGTACCCCAATCTTCCATTTTAGGTAAACTACTATGCGTGATTCGGTCTGCAGAATATGTCAAAACAGCGAGAACAACACCGTGGTGTCGGCACGCGAATTCATGTTTGGCACCGGTGACAGGTTCGACTACGTCGAGTGCGCGCGCTGCGGGTGCCTTCAAATCGTCTCGGTGCCGGACAACCTCGCTGATTATTATCCGCCAGAATATTATTCGTTCGGACCTGCGACAAGAGAAACCGGATTAAAACGATATCTCCAACGCAAACGTGCCGACTTCGTACTGGGGGGACGTGGTGTTGTCGGCCGGTTGGTTGCTGCCAGATACGGAATTCCGGAAACCCTCATTAACATCCGCCGGTCCGGACTGCGCCGGGCGGACTCCATCCTCGAGGTGGGATGTGGGTCCGGGGAGCGTCTTCTGGCGATGAATTCTTACGGATTTTCAGACCTTACCGGAATTGATCCATACGTCGAACGATCCTTCAATCCCGTGTCTGGTGTTCGAATAGTGAAACAGGAACTGTCGAGACACGAAGGCTCATACGCGTTTGTAATGCTTCATCACACGTTCGAACATATGGACCAGCCGCACGCCGTTATGAGCGATTTTTTTCGTTTACTCAAACCGGGAAAAACAGCGCTCGTGAGGGTGCCACTGGTCTCCTCTCTGGCCTTTCGCAGGTACGGGGCCGATTGGGTGCAGCTGGATGCGCCGAGGCATCTTTATCTTCACACCGTTGACAGTATGAAACGGGTCGCGGAGAAGGCCGGCCTTGAAACTACCGACGTTGTATTCGACTCAACCGCGTTTCAATTCTGGGGGAGCGAGCAGTACCGATCGGGTATTCCGCTTCGGGATCCACGGTCGTATGCAATGGATCCGTCAAAATCTCCGTTTACGCCGGCGGATATTCTGGAATTTGAAAGGGAAGCGGCCAGGCTGAACGAATCGGGCGAGGGTGACCAGGCCTGCTTTTACCTGCGTAAGCCCCTCTAGCGGGAGCCAGGTGGATTATTGGCACCAGCGGTCGCGCCACATTTCATATTCGAGTAACAACCACAACCGCGTTGAACTGGGAATCCTGCCCTGCAGGAAATCGTCCAGTTCGGTTTTGATCGTGGGCCAGTCAAAGGCGCCGCCGTCGCGAATCCGTTGTTCGTTGAGGTAGTCGGTGAGCAGGTGTCGCAGATCCCCCTTGAGCCATAAATCCAGCGGTACAGCGAATCCACTTTTGGGCCGGTCCACCAGTTCACGGGGAACGTGCCGGTACAACAGCTGTTTCAACAGGTATTTCTTTTCGCCATTTCTTATTAGAAAGCTGTCGGGCAATCCGGCCGCGAATTCGGCGATATGGTGGTCCAGAAACGGCTCGCGGCTTTCGAGGCCGACGGCCATCGACGCCCGGTCGACCTTGACCAGTATGTCGTCGGCCAGGTACGTCCGGTAGTCCGCTCCGCGCATGAAATCAATAAATCCGTCGACTCCGGCTTCAAAGTCGAAATAAGGCGCTAAAAATTTTGTAGTCGGATCGACATCCCGGTTTATCAACCTTCCGATT
>CAYUDF010000718.1:0-2357 GCA_964443465.1 uncultured bacterium | reverse complement strand
CCGGACCTCTACCTCCTCTCCTCGCAGTATCTCGGCGCCACACTGACACTGTCGAAACCATTCCGCAGGGAAGAGCTGCTGGACTGCGTCAGGAAAGTGCTTTCCGATTCCGTTCAGCAATCCGACTGATCGCTGAAATCCCCGTGTACATATGAGTGGAATCTTTTCCGCGCTTCGTTGTATTATTTATTCATACAAACCGATCTATTACTGATTTACTTGGGAGCTGCGGCTATATGAATAAGCAAGACAAGACAAGGACGATAGTCCGCCTGCTGATTTTAACATCGGTGTTCCTGCTGATCTTTGCCGGGCAGATATACGGGGATGACGAAGTGGCGAAGAAACCGATGAGTTTCTGGGACGTGTTCCTGTTGCCCAAAATCTGGGTGAGTGCGATTTTTTGTCTGGTGGGCGCGGTATTGCTGGCCAAAGGCAGAGCGACCCGGAATGTGCGCCGGATGACCCTTCCCGTAATATTTTTTGCCTTTGGCGTGCTCGCCGCGCTGCCACTGGGCAAGTTTGCAGCCGGCATGGGCTTGCACCCGAGTCCTGTTTGTGCCGTCACCAAACCATTTATGTTCATAAATGCCGGTCGGAGTGTTCCAATACTGTTTTTTGGCGTGCTCGCGGCAATAACTGTGTTCAGCATAGCGGGCAATAAACTGTTTTGTGGATGGGTCTGTCCGATCGGTGCGATACAGGAACTGTTTCATTCGATTCCAATACCACAGAGAATGAAGATAAAACTTCCATTCAAGGTCACAAACTGGATACGGGTGTTGGTTTTCCTGGTATTTCTTCTCCTGGTATTTATTCTCGGTAAAACTATTTACGATTATATAAACCCGTTTCACGCCCTGCACTGGAGTTTCGCTCTGCTGGACATGGTGGTGATTTCAGTTGTGTTGATCGCTTCGGTGTTTGTGTTTCGGCCCTTTTGTTATGTCCTTTGTCCAATGGGGTTATATACCTGGTTACTCGAACACGTTTCGATCGCGCGTATCCGGGTGAACCAGGAATTATGCACCAAGTGCGAAAACTGCATGATAACGACGCCGTGCCCGGCGATGCCGGCGATTGTTGACGGAAGGAAAAGCCATCCGGATTGCCACGCGTGTGGAGATTGTCTGGACAAATGTGCCGAAGGTGCGATAACCTTCAAGGCATGACAAAAACAACAGTTGAAATATTTGAAAACACGATCGAATACCAGCAGGGTTCGGTGGTGAGCCGGGTGATCATGAAAAAGGGGAACGGCAACGTAACCCTGTTCGCGTTCGATGAAGGGGAAGGTTTGAGCGAGCACACGACTCCATTTGACGCGCTCGTCCAGATACTGTCCGGAGTTGCCGAGATCACAGTCGGCGGGGAACCGTTTACAGTAGGGCCCGGTGAATCAATACTGATGCCCGCAAAAATTCCCCACGCTCTCCAGGCTAACAGCAGATTCAAGATGTTGTTGACGATGATCAAATCGTAGGTCGCCTAAGTCCGGGCTAACGCAGCAGCAGCATTTTCCTCGTAAGAACGGTTGATCCTGTAACCAGCCTGTAATAATAGACACCGCTGGCAGCCCTGCCGCCGGCGGCGTTTGTGCCGTCCCATAACACTGTTTTTTCTCCCGAAACGAACGTGTCATAAAGAAGCGGTTTCACAGCGCGTCCCGCCGTATCGTAGATGGACAGGGTGGCAGGTTCTCCAGGAGGATTCACGAAGAACCGGATCGACGTACCGGGATTAAACGGGTTGGGATAATTCTGGTCGAGAACAACCGGGTCGGGCGGTATCTGTCCGTCTGGTGAAGCGATGGGAACGGCGAGATCTGCGATCAGAGCGACGGCAACCCGGGTTGATAATTCTGCCAGGAGGGGGGAATTGTAACTGGGACCGATGGAGTCGCCCAATGTGTGCATAAACGGGCTCCATTGGTCGGAGTCTTCATAAAACATGATTGCGTCGTACCCGTGGTCCCAGAACGACACGTGGTCGCTATATCCCAGTTGGATGGTACCGTCTACGAGGTTAAATCCGGGTACAAATCGCGCGGCTACTTCGAAAACACGATCGCGGAGCCACGTCGAATTGTCGTTTTTAACGATGTCCAGGTCGAGCAAATCCCCGTCGGCAAGATAACCAATCATATCCACGTTTACCATTGCCTCGATGTCGTCGCCGCGTTCGGCCGCGTCGGCAACATAGTTTTCGCTGCCGTTCAGCCCCTGTTCTTCCGCGCCGAATGCGATAAACTTGATCGTTTTGTCAAAATCGTATGGCGCCATCACCCGCGCGCACTCCAGGATACACGCTGCGCCCGAGCCGTTGTCATCAGCGCCCGGGGCGATAAATGCGTTGTT
>CAYUDF010000717.1:0-2357 GCA_964443465.1 uncultured bacterium | reverse complement strand
GACGTCGAGATTTTTCTGGAACTCGCCACAACCTACAAGAGAAGAAAGAAAAAAATACGCCGATACCCGGCACGTTTCCCGACCCGATAGATCCTGACAAACAGACCGGGCCATATCCAACAACCCATTATCGCCAAAAGGGAGCAGGAGATGAAATTCGCAACCAAAGCCGTTCGAGCGGGAATCAAGCCCGATCCAACCACCGGCGCTATCGTGCCTCCTATTTATCAGACGGCTACCTATGTGCTGGAAGAAGTCGGAAAAAACAAGGGATTTGATTACACGCGTGCGTCCAACCCGACCCGCGCCGTGCTGGAGGAGAATCTCGCCGCATTGGACGGTGGCAAATACGGCGTGTCGTTTGCTTCCGGTCTTTCGGCGGTCGACGCGGTGACACGGTCGATGCTTTCTCCCGGTGATCACGTCGTTTCAAGCGATGATGTGTATGGCGGCGTGTCCCGGATGTTCAACCAGATACACAAACGTTTCGGCCTGGAATTTACCTACGTCGATTCCTCAACGCCCGAAAACGTCGAAAAAGCGATCCGGCCCGAAACAAAAATGATCTGGCTGGAGACTCCCACCAACCCGTTGCTGCGGGTTACAGACCTCGAAGCGGTTGCGCGAATCGGCAAGGCACACGGGATTCCCACAGCCGTGGACCCGACTTTTGCCACACCGGCTTTGCTCCGTCCGCTCGAATTTGGAATCGATATCGTTGTTCACAGCACAACGAAATACCTCAGCGGACACAACCAGATCATCGGCGGCGTGGTGATCACCAACAACGAGGAATATTTTCAGAAATTCAAATTCTTCCAGAAAAGCATCGGCGCCGTGTCCAGCCCGTTTGATTGCTGGCTGACGCTGCTCGGAGTAAAAACACTTCCCCTCCGGATGGAGAAACACTCGGCCAATGGAATGGTTGTCGCCAAATATCTGGAAGAACATCCCAAAGTGGATCGGGTAAGTTATCCCGGTCTGCCCAGCCATCCCCGCCACGACATCGCCAAAAAGCAGATGTCGGCGTTCAGCGGAATGATTACATTCGAACTGGTCGGTGGTATCGAGTCGGGCAGAACCCTGATGAACAGTGTGAAACTGTGCTCGCTGGCCGAAAGCCTGGGGGCGGTGGAAACCATGATCACCCACCCGGCGACGATGACGCACGCGGACGTTCCGAAAGAAGAAAGGGAAGCGCGCGGTCTCACTGACGGACTCGTGCGGATATCCGTGGGTATCGAGGACGTGGAAGATATCATCGCCGATCTCGACCAGGCACTCAATCAGGTGACCTGAACTTGAACAAAATTCCTGATAGTTCGAAAAGCGGTCTCCACTACATGGTGGTGGCCGCTTTTTTCTTCAGCCTGATGAGCCTGTTTGTCAAACTGGCTGGCCGCAGCCTTCCGATCTCTGAAATCGTACTGTTTCGAAGTCTCATAATGGTTGTGGTGTCAGCCGTGATTGTGAAGCGCGCCGGCATCAAACCGTGGGGGAACCGTAAACGGCTGCTCCTGTTTCGGGGCGCCGTGGGATTTTGCGCGTTATTCGGTTTTTTTTACGCGGTAACAAAACTGCCGCTGGCCGATGTCACCGTCATTCATTTTACAAACCCGATTTATACGGCGCTGCTGGCGACGCTGTTTCTATCGGAAAAAATGCGCAAAAATGAAATCGCGGGCCTGCTGCTCAGTGTTGTCGGCGTTGTCCTTGTGGTTCGCCCGTCGTTTTTGTTCGGCCGACACGCCGGCGACCTGGACCTGGTCGCCGTTTCGGTTGCGCTAACGGTCTCGGTTCTTTCCGCGTTTGCCTATGTCACCATCCGAAAGCTGCGTGAAACGGAGCATTTCATGGTGATCGTGTTGTATTTCGCGATGGTTTCGGCGGTGGCGGCGATACCTCTGTCTGTGGGGCAGTTCGTATGGCCTTCACCCCGGGAGTGGGTCCTGGTCCTGTGCGTGGGTGTGTTTACCCAGATCGCACAGATGAGCCTTACAAAGGGGCTGTTGCTGGAACGCGCCGGCCGCGCCATGTCGATCAGTTACATCCAGGTGGTTTTTGCGGCGATCTGGGGAGTTCTGTTTTTCGGCGATTACCTGTCACTCGCCGGATTGGCCGGCGCTGTGCTGATCTTTGTGGGCTGCCTGCTCGTCGCTACCCGCTTTAAAACCCGGCAAGTTGTTTGAAATAAGGCAGTTCTGACGCTCTGTTGCGCGGATATTGAACCCGGCGGGTACGAGAAAGTTTTTTGACCGGAATTCACGTTTGTGCTTTAATATTGGGGCTTACAGGGGCCGTACGAAGCGGCCCCGCTTTCGGAGATCTCCGTTTCCCAACACATAGTTACCCGGCTC
>CAYUDF010000716.1:0-2359 GCA_964443465.1 uncultured bacterium | reverse complement strand
AAGTCGCCGTGGACATCGCCCTGGACCTTCGGTGGTAGAGACAGGAAGTCCGAGGCGTGCGGTTACGCGGGTCGAGAGGACCGTTTGGAGGCGAGCCATAATATGAGGGTCGATCTGCGAGCCGAACAACCGAGGCGACCCGTCATGGCTGATACTGCGACGTCTGAGGGGGCCGCAGGGGAGCCGTGTCCGGGTCGACCCGCGTAACCGTGCGACCAGAATCACGGGAGCCGTGCCGGTGCGGCCCCTGAAGCCGGCCGCCCAGAACCACGGAAGCCGGATTCGGGTCGACCCGTGTAACCGTGCGCCAAAAAAAACAAAAGCTCATTCCACGGTGACTCTAGATAAATGCCAGGAAACGGCGCCGGTTCCGCGGCGCTGCTAATAGGAGGAGGGAGGATGGTGGCGGTGCAGGGACTCGAACCCCGGACACGCGGATTATGATTCCGCTGCTCTAACCAACTGAGCTACACCGCCTTAACCACTTATAAAACAGAACATTAATCTAGCCCAAACACCCGCCAATGTCAACACGGGCGGGTCAGAAAGTCGGGTACGACGGGGCGTTTTTATTGTACAATTGCATAAATTTCGGCCAAGCAGGCCCCCGTACCCACCATGAGCCACATAAAGTTGATTTCCCCGGAGATCTGTTATGAAGATCTATAGAGAGGCCGACCTCGACAGAAATCTGATGAAAAAATTCACCGTCGCGATCCTCGGGTTTGGCAACCAGGGTCATGCGCAGGCGTTGAATCTGCGCGACAACGGCATCACAACCGTCGTTGGTACGCGCCGCGGCGGTACCGGCTGGGAGCAGGCGGCCAAAGCCGGGTTCGATTCCGTGGGTATCGCGGAGGCCGCGTCGGTGGCCGATGCAGTCGTGATCCTGCTTCCCGATGAGGTCCACGGGTCCGTATTTCTCGAAGAGATAGAACCCGCTTTGAAACCCGGCTCTACTATTATATTCCCGCACGGATTCACCATTGCGTTCGGAGTGGTCAAACCGACGCCGGGCCACGATGTCGTACTCGTCGCGCCCAAAGCGCAGGGACATTTTCTCCGGAAAATGTTTATGGTCTCGCAGGGGGTGCCCTGTCTGGTGGGTGTGGAGCAGGATGTGTCGGGTGAGGCGCTGGAAAAAGCACTGTCCTACGCTGCTCTGATCGGGTGTCTTGCCGCGGGCGCGGTTGAAACAACGTTTCGCGAGGAGGCGATTACCGATCTGTTCGGCGAACAGGCCGTCCTTTGTGGCGGTGTCCCCGAACTGGTGAAAGCCGCGTTTGATACACTGGTGGCCGCGGGTCACAACCCTGAAATCGCCTACCTGGAATGCATGCATGAACTGAAAATCATTGCCGATTTAATGTACGAGGGTGGGATCAATTACATGCGCGAGAGGATCAGCAGAACGGCGGCGTGGGGGAGTTTCGAGACCGGAGACAAAATCATTTCGCCGGAAGTGAAAACGACGCTCCAGCAGATACTGGACAGAATTCAATCCGGGGAGTTTGCCCGCAACTGGATGAATGAAGCCGGAACGGGGCAGAAAATTCTCAAGGAAAAAACAAAAAACGAGGCGAAACACCCCATCGAAAAGGCCGGCCGGCGTATCAGGGCGTTGCTGCCGTACCTGTCGGAGGATGATTAATACAGATGAGTATCAAAAGAAGCATCTTTGAAGTTAGACAACCGGTCGCGCTATCAGGATTCGTCGCGCGTATGGCGAAACTTGGGCTGTACCTGGCGTTGGTCGCCGGACTACTGGCCGGTTGCGGCAAAAGCGAGGAAGAACTCGAGCGGCAGCGTCTGGCGGCGGAAGAAATTCGACACAGGGAGACGACGGGCCCCGAGCTCTCCAGCGAGGTCATGGATTCGCTGCGCACCATGTCCCGGCGTTATAATGTCACGCACGAGGAGTACTGGGAGGGAACCGGTGGTGTCCTGGCAAACGAATTTGTGGAAGTGTGGTACCCGCCGGGTAAGGTCACCGTGACCCACGGGATGTACGCGCTTGCCCAGCTGATGGAAGCGCGGAACAAAACCCTGCGTTATTTTGGACGCGCACCCGACCGGTTCCTCAAGACGATTTGTGCGATGTCCATGGAGAGTTTTAACCAGAAAACCGGCCGTGAATGGTGGTGCTATTACAATATCAAAAAGGACGAGATCTACTACCAGCCGATCGACGTGATGTTTCAACGCAAACTCCTCGATATCGCCGTCGCCCGAGGTTACTACGAATGGAGCGTCGGGAGGTTGTCCGGCGACAAGGCGCCGTTGTGGCTGCGTCACGGACTGGCGTCGCTGCTGTCAGACGAAGACGTGATTCTGGAGACAAATCTGAAGGAGTTTCCGG
>CAYUDF010000715.1:0-2359 GCA_964443465.1 uncultured bacterium | reverse complement strand
TAAACGCTTCCAGGTCGGTAATGGCCTCGAAAAAATTGACGCGACGGACTGTAAACACGTTGCTGCCTTCGGCGGCGACTTCCTGCCTCATGTAGTCGTCGATACCGCCCAGCAGGGACACGACGGCGATCACCGACATGATGCCGACGATGTTACCGAGCAGTGTGAGGAACGTGCGCAGCTTGTTCACCAGCAGCGCGTTAAAAGCAATTCGTATTCCTTCGTAGAGCAGCCTCATCTGACCCGGCTGTTTTTCGTATTTCGTTCTTTTTTGATTTTAACGGGGGCTCCATCCCGCAATTCGCCAATCGCCTTGAAAGGCCCGCTCACAACCGATTGTCCTTCTTCCAACCCGGACAGCACCTCGAAGTACTTCTGGCCGGCGATGCCCACCTTGATCCGTTTGAAACCGGCCAGTCCATCGTTTACAACGAATACGCCCTCGATGTCTTTGCGACTGGTGTCCGGTTCGTCTTTTTCCGCGTCGGCCGTATCTTCTACTGAGTCGGCGGAGACTTCCGCTTGATCTCGCCGGGACCGGCGGGATCGACCGCGTTCCAGCGCGCTTTCGTCGCGTACGGTAAGGCACTGGATCGGAATCGTCAGTACGCCATCCGCCTTCGCCACCGTGATATCCACGGACGCGCTCAGGCCGGGACGGATATTCGGAATTGTCTCCTGGATCGAGACGACGACCTTGAAATCCACCGATTCCTGCCCCATCCCCAGCTGGCCGCGCAACGCGCTGTTCCCCACTTCTGAAACCAGTCCAGCAAACGACGTATCCGGAAACGCATCCAGTGTGACGGAGACCGTCTGCCCCACTTCTACGACGACAACCTCGGTCTCGTCGACCCGGACTTCAGCCTCCATTTCGGACAGATCTGCGATCGTCAGCAGCACGGTGCCCGGGTTGTTCATCGTGCCCATAATCGCGCTTTCGCCCTCTTCGACATTCAGCGCGGTGATGATTCCCGCCATCTCGGCTGTAATATAAATCTCGTCCAGTTCGTGTTCCGCCTTGCCCAGGTTGGCCTTGTACTGCAGCAGGGTTTCCCGGGCCGCCTTCACCCTCGCTTCCGCGATATCAACCGCTATTTCCGCGTCGCGCAGTTCGTCCCCGGACACGAACTCTTTTTTGCTCAATTCGAGATTCTTCTGGTAGTCGTAACGGGCTTTTTTCAGAGAAGCAACTTCGACGTCAAGCGAGGCTTCGGCGCCCCGCACGGCGGCGCCCAGCTGGTCCACGGCGGATTGGTACGGCGTCGGATCGATCTCCAGAAGAAAATCGCCCTTGTTGACACGATCCCCCTCGTTTACGGCAAGGCGTGTGATCTTGCCGATCGCCGACGCACTTACGTTCAATCGCCGTTTCGGCTGTATGTTGCCGGAAGCGGTTATCACCTTGGTGATATCCCGGCTCTTGACCTGTGATACGGTTACCTCGGTACGGCCTTTTTTACCGGAGCGGACGTTAAAAAATATCAGAACCGCCACAACCACAACAACGGCCACTATCACAACCAGCTTTTTCACTATATTCTCCTCGATTTACGACGGGTCGCGGACGTCTCGCCGGGAACCGGTGTCCGATTCGATTCTGCCGTCACGAAGTCGGACGCGGCGGTCCGCATGGTCGGCGACGGACTCATCGTGTGTCACCACGATCAACGTATTTCCCTGTTCATTCAACATCCTGAAAACAGCCATGATCTCTTCACCGGATTTTGAATCGAGATTTCCGGTGGGCTCATCCGCCAGAATTATAGACGGCTCGTTTACGAGAGCGCGGGCAATTGCCACTCGCTGGCGCTGGCCGCCGGACAACTCATTGGACCGGTGCCCGGCTCGGTCGGCCAGCCCCACGGTCTCCAGGGATTTCCACACGCGCTCTTTGCGTTTCTTTCCATCCACACCACTGTAAATCATCGGGAGTTCGACGTTCTCCAGCGCCGTGGCGCGCGGCAGCAGGTTAAATGTCTGAAAGACGAACCCGATTTCCTTGTTCCTGATATGGGCGAGTGTATCGTCATCGAGCTTTGTCACATCCCACCCGGCCAGTTCGTAATGGCCGGACGTGGGCGTGTCGAGGCAGCCGATGATATTCATAAAGGTGGTCTTGCCGGATCCTGACGGCCCCATCAGCGCGATGTATTCTTTTTCCTGAACATCCAGATCGGCCCCCGCCATGGCGTGTACGGTGTGGGTACCCATCTGATAGCTTTTTGTTATGTCCCGCATTTTAATTAACATGAGCCGATTTTACTTCTTCCCCCTCTTCTTAGCAAGCCATGTGAGACACCCACAGTTAATACAATGCGTCTTACACTTTGAGGGCCGCAGGCCCGATAGAGTGTGA
>CAYUDF010000714.1:0-2360 GCA_964443465.1 uncultured bacterium | reverse complement strand
GTAACGGCGCGACCAGCGCAGCGCAAGAATACAGAAAAATCTGTAGAATGATTTCAGATGGATATTTCCAGGGCCTGGTTGTTGTACCGCTTTTTCACAGTATTCTCTTTTCGGACTCGACAGAATGGGCGCTGGAAAGTTTTTGTAACTTTGTGGCCGACTGTGGGCTGAAAAACGTCACAATGGCGGAGGCTGTAAGCATGACGGCTGTTCCGCAATGTGGCGACCACATGGACATGATCCCCAACCGGGGATTCTGGAGAGACCTCGATCAAAACAACCGCCCCGACGGGTGGCTCAACTGTGTTTATGCATCGCCGGAAATTCAGGACGAGCTCGGGACAAACACGGTGGAATTCCGTTACGGATCGTACACCACGATTTTTGGCCCGCGGTCGGGCCCGGCGATGCTCACTTTCACAGCCCGCAGCAACGTGCCCGACGACCACATCTTTGTGCGCCTGGAATTTACCGAAATATTTCCGAAACTCCCAAACTACTCCTACATCGAATCGTACCGGGATGTAAACGTGTTACTCACTGACAAATGGCAAACATTTAAAATCCCGGTTAGTGTCGCCGCTCGAGTTGACAAGATGACTTGTCGGTTTCTACTGGTGAAAGACCGGATGTATGTCGCCAGTGCGTCGTTCGTCGGCGGTGGCTCCAACGCCCGGCTTAAGCGGGAAGAGCTCCCGCGCTGATTGTAGTGGGTTTACCGGGGACGACCCGTGTCGTATAATGTCTGCGAGTGTATTATACGACCGGTAGGAACATATGAAAATAGCTCTGCAGGATTTAGGTTTCGACGACTGGTTCCGGGAACACATGGAACAAATCGCGCCACCGGGTCAGCTACACCCGGTGCGCGTTGCCACGGTCAACCGGAACAACTTCACCGTCCGCAACGAAGTTTCCGATGTTCCAGCTGAAATAATCGGAAAGCTTTTGTACGACGCGGAGTCGAAGCTGGATTTCCCCGTTGTCGGAGACTGGGTCCTGGTGGAGTATTTTAACGACCTGCAGACGGCCATGATTCACGAGGTCCTGCCCAGGAAAACGATCCTCCAACGAAAAACAGCCGGCGCCGAAGTCGAAATCCAGCCCATAGCCGCCAATATCGATATCGCGTTTGTCGTCCAGTCGCTCGACCGCGACTTCAATCCAAGGAGACTGGAACGATATCTGGCGATGGCCAACGACGGTAAAGTCAAACCGGTTATTCTGTTCAGCAAAAAAGACCTGGTCTCCCCGGACGAATCGGACTGTAAGACCGCGGCTACACGGGAAGCCAATCCAGGATCCGAGGTGATCGCCTTCAGCAACAAAACAGGTGACGGGCTGGATACGATCCTCGAACAGATCAAACCGGGTATCACTTGTTGTCTTCTGGGATCTTCGGGTGTCGGAAAAACCACCTTGCTCAACAAAATCATCGGCGAAGATACTTATGCTACGGGAGCCGTACGCGAGGGCGACGGAAAAGGGAAACACGTCACCACGCGGCGCCAACTCACCGTGCTCGAGCGGGGCGGGCTGGTTGTCGACACTCCCGGCATGCGCGAACTGGGAACGATTGGTTTCGAGTCCGGCCTGGACGAGACCTTTGCCGATGTCGCCGCCCTGACCGGCAATTGCCAGTTCCGGGACTGTACCCACACGCAGGAACCGGGGTGTTCGATACTGGAGGCGGTCGCGCAGGGAATTCTGTCCGAAGATCGATACCGGGCCTATATGAAGCTTCGGAAGGAATCGGAATTTCACGAAATGTCCCTCGTCGACAAACGTAGAAAAGGCAAGAAGTTCGGTAAGATGATAAAACGGGCCATGAAAAACAACAAAAAGAAGTAAAGCCATCTCGAAACCCGGAACACCGTTTACTGTGGACATATCCATCCGATATAACTAGCATTGGGTTTCCGGGGAGCGTTGATTTTTAGCCCGAAAGGGACCCCAATTATGAGAACTTTCTGCGGTTACTTTGCAGTTTCCCTGTTGGTTCTGGTTTTAATAGCGTGTTCCAAAGACCCGCTGGAACCCGATCCGGTCGTTACACCGGTCCCGTCGGTCGGTATAGACGAGCCCCTCCTGATCGCCGCGTCCCGCGTGGAAAGCCCCACGTCATCGGCCCAGAATCAGCACTCGTTTGACCTGTCCTCAATTACGATTGTACAGAGTGGAGAGTTCAACGAGATCGAAGTGATGTACGTCACCAACGACATGTGCGACGAAGACGTGGATCTGTTTAACTTTGAAACAAATACCTGGGACGAGCTATCCAGCGGCCCGTCTATGGTATGCGCCCCCGCGGTCACAAACTGGTGGCGAACACTGTCCGAACAAAATCTCAACCCGGACGA
>CAYUDF010000713.1:0-2365 GCA_964443465.1 uncultured bacterium | reverse complement strand
GTCTCCCAATATCGCCACACCCCGCGCTGTACCCGGAGTATCGTAGCTACCCGCCAACATGGGGAGCTCGGGATTGCTCACATTGATGACCTGCAAGCCGGCATTACCATCGGCGACGTAGGAGTAGTCACCCTCAACGGCGAGACCTCTCGCGTAGCCTGGCGTGTCGTAGTTACCAAGAAGCGAGGGATTCGCAAACTTTTCCCGCCTGGTCACGACATATCCGTGTTCAAACACAGAGTTGTCCGTCCACGAGATCACCACCTTGTCTTCGTACGCTTCGTCACTGGCCGTGACCGGAGACGGGGAATTGAGCTCTCTTTTTCCCCCGTCGGCGAGCCCTATCGCTTCGTCGCCCAGCGCGGTGAACGCGGATACGGTGTATTGGTAGCTCTGGCCCGCCGTACCGGTGTAGTCCTGGTACGACCGGTCGCCCTTGCTCACTGATTTGATAAACGTACCGTCGCGGAAGATGTTGAAGAGCGCCGCGGTGGTTGATGTACTGCCCCACGTGATGTCCACGTGATCTTCGAATGTCCCGTCGGTCGCCTGTACGTCCACCGGCGCGAGAACGATGGCCCGGAAACCCGCGTCGGAGCTATCCGCGGACACACCGCCCAGGTTGTGGATTGCCCTCACGTAATAGATGTATGACGTATCGGGGCCCGCGGAAAAATCGTCGTACAGCGCGATATTCGCGCGAGTTGTATCGAGTACTACTGAGTCGCCGAATGTCGCACGCGTGATCTCGTAGCCGTTCTCCAGACCCGAGCGGTCCTGCCACGTCACCCGGATGCGGTCGTCGTATGTCGCGTCACTGGCGCTCACCGCTCCCGGCGCGACCAGCCCGATCCCGCCTTCGTCACACGTCTGGGCCGACTCGCTGGTTTCCGGCCCGCCGGACTGGACACTTGCCATGGGAATTCCCGACACCACGTCTGTCCACCCCTTCACGGCCACACAGTAGGTATATGTCTCGCCCATGACGAGCGTGGGGTCGGTGTCATCGTAGCTCGTCACGCCCGAATCGGGCGAGGCAATCTCCACATCGTCACGGTAGATCAGATAACCCAGCGTGTCCGGCCCCTGGCTCTCCCAGGTGATCCGGACCCTGTCGAGATACTGGCCATCGGACGCGGTGACATTTGTGGGAGGCAGGGTGACACCCCGCCAGCCGCTGTCGCTCACTGCCGCGGAGTGATACCCGCCCGTTACCGTTGCGACAACGTCGTACGTGTAGACGCTTTCCGGATCGGCCGTCACATCGTCGAACAATGTCGCATTCGGCCCCGGCGTGCCGATCTCCAGGAGATCCCGCCGGATCGAATAGCCCGTATTGATGGCCGACAGGTCTACCCATGTGATCCGCACCTTGTTCGTGAATTCTCCGTCGCTGGCGGCTACTGCCGTCGGTTCAAGAATGATACGTCTTCCGATGCCGTCGGGGTCGCACACGGGAGTGCTTTCCTGTCCGGCCATGTCACTGACAACAACGCAATAATTGTAGATCGAATCGATTTTGGCCGTGGTATCGCTGAACTGGGTCTCTTCGCTGGACACAAAGGAAATCAGCAGACTGTCCCGCAGGATCTTGTAGACGATCGCGTCCGTTTCAACGCTTGCCCACGTGACGTCCACGCGATTTTCCGGGGGACCGTTGGTGGCCAGGACCCACGCCGGCGCGGGGGGCGTAGCAGCAGCGACAAGAGGGGGCGCCTGGTCTTCACCGCGTGTTTGTTCAACGGCGGCAAGGACAACCGGCAACATCGGATTTTCGTCCGGCGCACCGGCTACTGGACCGAAATAGTCTTTGACCGCGACGTCACTCGCCGGCAGCTTGTTCTGTAACACCCACTGGTCTCCGCTCCGTTCGAATACGTAGGTGGCACCCTTCATGAGGTCGTGCCACGGCGCGCCGATCACCAGAACGTCGCCGTTCATCGATACTGTTTGTCCGAAATGATCGTACCGTCCGAGGTCCGGGGGAGAGAGTTTCTGTGCCTCCACCCAGGTGTCACCGTCTCGCCGGTAAACATAAGCGGCACCCTTATAGCCGTCATCCCATTCCGCGCCCACCACGGCCCAGTCGCCATCGGCGGCGATACGGTATTCGGGGCTGAGCGCCGCAGACTGGGCTTGCGCATTGGTGAATACAAACGCGGATAACGAAAGTACGATTGAGAGCATCCAGACACGAAAGAACGGACGGGTAGACATATCAGCCTCCGGGGTGTGAATCACACGTGAGTACACAAAAATACCCGCACGACAGTGTTTGCTGCGGAGCGGGAAATCAATGGTTACGGAAACATACGTTCACGACATAACCGATAAGTAAATGGTTATAGTATAAGATGTTAAGTGT
>CAYUDF010000712.1:0-2367 GCA_964443465.1 uncultured bacterium | reverse complement strand
TCGGGTATTTAGTATCGTACTTTCTCCGGTCCTGACGTCACTCGAAGTGCAGGATTGTGCCGTTGGCGCCAACAGTATAAACGTCACGGTACGAGGTACCCCAGATCCCGTACAGATGTTCCGACGTCGGGTTGGTTTGAATCGACCAGCTCGATCCATTCCAGTGGTGAATGCCCCCACCCAGCACCGTGACAAACACGTCGGTGCTCGAGCTACCCCATACCGCACGATACAAATACGACCCGCCGGTGGCCGTGGTCGACCACGACGAACCGTTATAGTGGAGGGCGAGCCCGCCTTCACCAACCGCAAAAACATCGTTCGCTGCCGACCCCCAGATTCCGTATAAACCGTCGTCCAATCCGCCGCTGTCGGGCCATCCCTCTACTTCTACAGCCCAGGCAGAACCGTTGTAGCGCAGTACCTTTCCGCTGGTGATACTCCTCTGCGTGACGGCGTAAACGTTTGATCCGTCCGTCCCCCATACTCCCTGGAGCCAATGGTCCACCATGTCGGCAGTCTGCTGCAATGTCCAGTCGGTGCCGTTATAATGCCAGATCGCTCCGTCACCCTGGACATCCCAGTTTCCCACAGCAAAAATATCGCTGTCCGAAGATCCCCACACATCATTAAGATTAAAGTTGGTAAACGTTTCGGCAACCCATCCGATGCCGGTGTAATGAAGAATCAGGCCGGTATCACCACCAGACTGGCCCACCGCGTAAATGTTGTTGGCTGACGTTCCCCAGATACCTCTCAATATCTGGCCACCTGAATTCCGAACATACGTCCACGTGGTCCCGTTATACCGGTAAATCAAACCACCTTCCCCCACGCCATAGATGTTCGAACCCGAACTCCCCCACACATCGTAAAAGTCGCCCGTTGTACCGCTGGTCATCGCCGTCCACACGCCGGCGCGCACGGTGAACCGCCAGATCGGGCTCTCGGCGCTGTTCGAGTGGTCGTCCTTGGCGACAACTTTCCAGTAATAGACGCCCTCGAACGCCAGGTTTGAGAGGCTGTGGCTGGCGCTGGAAATGTCCGTGGCGACACGGGTCAACGGCGGTGTCGTAGTTCCAAAATAAACATCGTATGTCACCGGGTCTCCCTCGGGATCGGTGGAGGCCCACGTCAACGACAGATCCAGTTCTTGTCCCATCACCGTGTGCGCCGGCGACGGACTGGACGGCACCGACGGGGCCTGGTTCACCGCGGTTGTGAAGCGCCAGACGGGGCCTTCGGTCGCGTTCGCTTCGTCGTCTTTTGCGGTCACCTTCCAGTAGTAATCGGTTGCAAAAGTCATTACCGGCGCCGTCAGTACTGTATCGGCGTGATCGGTGGCGATCTGTGTGACGGGCGGTGTGACGGTATCAAACCACACGTCGTGGACCACCGGGTCTCCCTCCGGATCGGACGACGACCATCTGAGCTGGAGACTCAGGGGTAATCCCGTCGCCAGGTGCGCGGGCTGCGGACTGGACGGCGCCGCGGGGGCGTCGTTTGACGTGGTGGTAAAGCTCCACACCGGTCCGGTTGTGGCGTTACCCTTTGAGTCCTCGGCAACGATCTTCCAGTAGTACACTGTGGAATAGTCCATCGCCCCCGCGTCGGGTGTAAAAGTTTTGTCACTCATATTGGCCGCCACTTCGGGAGGATCGGCGGCGGTACCAAAATAAATGTCATACAGTATGGCGTCACCTTCGGGGTCGGAACAGTTCCACTGCAACTGTACGTTCAGGGGTTGATTCACCGCTGTGTTTGAGGGAACCGGATCCGAGGGCGTGCGGGGAGCCTGGTTTTGTGGTACTGGATCCTTGGGGTCGCTGCAGTTGAAAACAAACAGCAGAATAACAGAAACCAGAACAAATATTACTAAGGTTGATTTTTTCACAGCAGGGCCTCCTTGTTGGCCGAAATAAGAACAACAACTCCCCCGTCACCCCTCACAAAAAAAATCAGAATATATTTCTAGTTTTTCAAATTGTCTTTCATGCGCGATTTCGCTTCGTCGGACATCTTGATAAACGATTTGTCGTCTAGTGACTCATCGGCGCCACACGAAGCCTCCCCGATCAACCGGGAAAACCGGCCCAGTTTCTCGATCTGCCGGTTGTAGATCCTGCAGAATCTGCAGATGATGACGTGAAGCCATAGTTCCAGCTTGCGTTTCCAGGAGATGTGTTGATCCCTCAGCTCGGAAGAACGCACGGCTGATTGTTTACACGTGATTTTCATGCTATTACCTGCCCTGCCCTTCCGGTGGTTGAAACCAGGTCGCGTCCAGGCATTTCCTCAACCTGGAGCGCGCGCGGTGCATCATCACATAAAGATTTGAAGATGAAATCGAAAGGATGTTGCAGACTT
>CAYUDF010000711.1:0-2367 GCA_964443465.1 uncultured bacterium | reverse complement strand
CCCGCGGTTGACGTCGCTAAAACCATCGAAGATCCGGCGAAGCGCCTTCGCGCGCTGGTAAAGGGAAAGGATCGCGCCGCAAAATTTCTGTGGCGGACACTGTCGGAAACGATGGTGTACACGGCGAACCGGCTGGAAGAAATCGCCGAAGATGTGGTCGCCGTGGACCGCGCCATGAAGTGGGGATACGGCTGGGACATGGGTCCGTTCGAGTTGTGGGACGCCATCGGCGTCGAATACGTCGCCGGGCGCCTGACCGAAGAGGGCCGCGTCGTTCCGGCGGTCGTATCGATGGTACTGGAAACACCCGAAAAAACTTTCTACACACGGGACGACAGCTACCGCCGTTTTTTTATATCGCCAACCGGCGAGCGGGCGCCTGAAGAGGTGTCACCGGCGTCGATCAATCTCGAACAGCTGAAAGCCGCCGGCGGACTGGTCAAAAAGAACGCCAGCGCCAGCCTGATCGATATGGGCGACGACATTCTCTGCCTGGAATTCCATTCCAAAATGAACGCCATCGGGCCGGATATTATTTCGATGATCCAGACGGCGGTACGCGAAACGGAAAAAAACTATGCCGGACTGGTGATCGGCAACCAGGGAACAAACTTTTCGGTGGGCGCCAATCTGATGCTGCTGCTTTTGGAAGCGCAGGAAATGAACTGGGAAGACATCGACCTGATGGTGCGTGCATTCCAGAAGGCTTCGATGATGCTCAAGTACAGCAAGCGGCCGGTGGTGGCCGCGCCGTTCGGTATGACCCTCGCCGGCGGTTGCGAGATCTGCCTCGGGGCGGGACACGTCTACGCCTCGGCCGAAACATATATCGGGCTGGTTGAAGTGGGTGTGGGTCTGATACCGGCCGGAGGGGGCAGCAAGGAAGTCCTGTTTCGCCAGATGGAAGGGATGCCGCCGATCGACAAACCGGATCCGTTCCCGTTTACGCGGGCCGCGTTTGAGATGATCGGTATGGCCAGGGTTGCCACCAGCGCGACGGAAGCCAAAACACTGAAGCTGCTCCGCAGGTCGGATGGGATCGCGATGAACCCCGACCGGTTGCTGTACAGCGCCAAGGCCAAAGCGCTTGGACTGGCCGCACAGGGATACTGGCAGCCCGACGCGACGGTCGAAATTCCCGTAGTTGGTGAGACCGGAATGGCCGCCATCCAGACCCAGCTGTACAACATGGCCGAGGCCGGTTTCATATCGGCGTACGACCGGTACATCGGCAACGAACTGGCCAGGGTTTTGTGTGGTGGGGCGGTGCCGGCGGGCACCCTGGTCAACGAGCAATACCTGCTCGACCTCGAGCGGGAAGTGTTTCTACGCCTGTGCGGACAGCGCAAAACGCTGGAGCGCATGCAGTACATGCTCAAGCGCGGGAAACCCCTGCGGAACTAGAAACGGGCCGGTACGGCCTGAGAGGTGAAGGTAACTATGCGAGACGCTTATATTGTTTCGGCCGTGAGGACCGCCGTCGGAAAGGCGTACAAAGGCACCCTGGTCAACACCCGTCCCGACGAAATGGGAGCGACGGTGATCCGGGAAGCCCTGGCGCGGGCCCGGGGGTTATCCGGGGAACAGGTAGGAGACGTGATTCTCGGGTGCGCGATGCCGGAGGGTGAACAGGGGCTCAATGTCGGCAGGATCGCACTGCTGCGTGCCGGGTTGCCCTTCACGGTCCCGGGTTTTACGCTGAACCGGTTCTGCGCATCGGGCCTGGAAGCCGTGCACGTGGCCTTTATGCGGATTCAGACGGGTGAAATCGACGTTGCCATCGCCGGGGGTGTTGAATCGATGTCGATGGTGCCGATGGGCGGCAACAAACCGTCGCCGCATCCAGGGCTGGTTGTGGACTATCCGGAAATCTACATGGGGGTCGGTTTGACGGCCGAACGCCTGGTCGAAAAATACGGCGTATCGCGTGAAGACCAGGACAAATTTGCCCTGGGCAGCCATCAGAAAGCGGCAGCCGCGATCGCGTCGGGCGCATTCGAGCAGGAAATCGTTCCATTGTCGGTCAAGCGGACCCGAATCAACGACAAAAACAAGATCGAAACGGAAGAAATACTGTTCGACACTGACGACGGAGTCCGGGCGGACACAACGCTGGAAGCGCTTGCCAAACTGAAACCCGCGTTCAAGATGGGTGGCACCGTCACGGCGGGCAATACGTCGCAGATGAGCGACGGGGCGGCGGCGCTTGCCATCGTATCGGAAAACGTTCTGGAAACACTGGACGTCGATCCTGTTGCAAAACTGGTGGCGTACACCACCGCCGGTGTTGAACCGGAGCTGATGGGTATAGGACCGACGGCGAGCACCTGCTCATGGTCCAGATAGAGGAGGGAGGAAACTATTGGC
>CAYUDF010000710.1:0-2369 GCA_964443465.1 uncultured bacterium | reverse complement strand
CCCTTACCGTTTTCAAACATCTTCCGGGCACGGTTGAGCCTTTTTTCAGCGCCCCGTAGCGCCCTGCTGGACCTGGCCATACTCACATTGTCACGGAATTTCCGACGGCGTTTCTCCGCCGCCAGGGAAAATACAACGGCGAGGAGCGGCACGGCGTGCAGCGCCAGCAGCATATTTCCGTTCGGGATCAGGGACGACGACACGGCAAGAGTTGAAGGAACAGGTTTGATGAAACGGATATCTTCGCTGATTACCTCGAACTGGTCGCCGGCTCCCGCGTAAATGACTTTTCGTCCTTCTTCCTTTGCACCGGGCTGGATGTTGAGGTTGACGGGGTGCGACCTCGCAACGAGGTACTTCTTTTTTACTGGATCGAAGTACGGTATCTCGATAGCCGGGATCGTATGCTTGCCCTGGTTCCTCGGCACTACCACGAAGTCGTATTTCTTCCGCCCCGATACAACGTACCCCTTTTTAAAAATGTCCGACCTGGACCCGGACTCGTAGACCTTGAAATTCTTCATCTCGCCCAGCGGCGGCAACGCGATGGTTTTCATGTTACCGCGGCCGTTAAGCTCGACGACAACGTTCACCGGCTCGCCGGCCTGGACGACCTGTTTGTCGGCAGACATCGACAGGGCGAGATCACGCGCGACAACACCGCTGAATCCGGCGGGA
The DNA here is from genome assembly GCA_964443465.1 of uncultured bacterium. Classification (GTDB taxonomy): domain Bacteria; phylum Krumholzibacteriota; class Krumholzibacteriia; order WVZY01; family JAKEHA01; genus CAYUDF01. The sequence goes on along the minus strand of CAYUDF010000710.1, from coordinate 1,691 downwards.
CGGCCGTTACGCGGCAGCGGCAGAACAACAATCTGTTTCGGTTCGGTGGTGAGGGTTTGTGCTTTTCCGAAACCACGCGAGCGGAACGACCGGCTGAAGAAGTCCTCGACGCGACCGGATCCGATGTCATCAACAACAACATCTACTTTTGCCGCGCCGATCTCGAACACACCCGGCGACGTCGGGAAATACCCCCTCTTGATCTCGTTTACCAGGTACTGCCTGCCACTGAGTGTCGAATAGTATTTGTTCTGTGGCGGAAGGTCTTCGACCCAGAATCCCTCCGCTTCCGGCGGAGAGTAGTTGGGGCTGCGCAGCAACGTTATCCGGCCGTCGGAGTAGTACCCGAGGGTCCAGGTGATCTGCTGGTTTACGTAAACCGTATCCCGGTCCACGTTCGCCTGGATAAATATACTCCTGTCCTTGCCCGCTTCCCGGGCCGCATCCGATCCTTCACCCGGTTGAACCGGCGCGGTCCCGCTGCCCGGGCCGATCGAGCTGGACGCCGCCGTCACCTCGAGCGCCAGCGCCTTTGTTTTGTATTCCTTGTCGCCGATGGTAAAGCTGACCGGATCGATTTTAAACAACCCGACCTTTTTGGGAACCAGCGTGTACTGGTACGAGATCGAGGATTGCATCTGGCCGTTAATCAAACTGAAGTTTTGCGATGTGCCGGAGTCGTACACGTCAAAATCTTCGAGCGACGGTAAAACCGGCGCCGCGGACCGGCGAAACTTACCCTGGACGTTCACGACGAGCAACGCTTCGTTTCCGATACTGATAACACCGGGATTAATCGTGGCCGACACCGTAATGTCTCCGGCGGAAACTCCGGTGACGGACGCTGCGGTCACAGCGAGCACAAATATCAGCACCGCCGTCGATTTCATCGGTTACCAGTCCTTCCCCGTTTTCCTTCTCTTGAAAGCAGCTTTGCGACGTTCGGCCTGCAGCTTCTTTTCCTGTTCTTCCAGCGCCTGCAATATCCGCATGGCATCCTCTTTGGTCAGTTTCTTCATGTCCTCGGGATTGAATTGCGGTTCGGGCACCTGCGTCGAGTCGGGTTGCGGCTCCGGCGCCTGTGTGGAATCGGGTTGTTGTTCCTGTTGTTCCTGCTCGTCCTGGTTTTGCTGGTTGTCCTGCTGTTCCTGGTCCTGTTGCTGCTGTTGTTGCTGTTCCTGGTCCTGATCCTCGTTGTTCTCGTCGTTGTTCTGCTGCTGTTTCTGTTGTTGCTGTTCCTGCACCTGTTTTAATACGAGTTCCAGGTTGTGGCGAACATCCTCGTCGTCCGGCATATACTGGAGCGCCTGGACGTAAGATTCAATCGCCTCCCCCAGCTTTCCACCCTGCGCGAGGGCGTTCGCGCGATTGTAGAGCATTCTACCGGTCAACGTACTGTCTTCCGAGTAGCTTCTCTGGTAGAGCTCGATGGCTTCCTCAAACTGGTTTTGGGAGAACAGTGTGTTGCCGAGGTTGTACAACACGCCCTGATAGTGTTCGGGCAACCTCAGGGTGTCGCCAAGTGATTCCACGTACAGGGTTCTGGCCTTGTCGTATTCCCCCGAACCGTAGTACTTGTTCCCTGATTTTACTTTTCCGGCGTCTACGGACGACGCGCCCGAAACGTGCGGCACTGCCGCCAGAAGGAACACGAAAAGGGCCGCACCGGTGTGTAACAACCGGCCGCGCCG
>CAYUDF010000709.1:0-2370 GCA_964443465.1 uncultured bacterium | reverse complement strand
CAGAGATCGTCGCCATACCCCCCTTGCCGCCCCCACCCCCGTCGTAGACGAAGTCCAGAACGATCGTGGCAGCGCCTTCAGAAAGCGACTTGGTCGATGCAACGGTAAAACGCTCGAGTCCCAGGAAGTTGTATGTGTAGATCGGTTTGCCGTCCTTCACGTAGAGACACCAGCCACCGAAACGCCCGCCCTGTGAAAGGATCACGCCATTCGCACCGCTCTTGGGGATCTCAACCTCCGCCGTGATCGTCTTTGAACGGTTCTTCACGTTCATAAAGCTGTTCTCCAGCATGCCGTCCATGCCGTCATAAAGTGTGAGCGACGTTCGGTCTCCCATGATATCCGGGCGGCCTGCTAAAGCAGGATTCATCCGCTCGATTACCCGGTCGTCGATCGGGAGCGCGTGGTACTTCTCAGCCTCGCTCATGAACAGGGCCTTCAACTCGGTAAGCTTCTCCGGATTCTGATCGGCCAGGTTGTTGGTCAGGCTGAAATCTTCCCTGACATTGTACAGGTCCCAGACGTCCGTCTCCAATGGCGGCATATTGAGGGTCTGCCAGGGCGCCCGGTGAAGGGTGCGCGCGAACCAGCCTTCGTGGTACATCGCTCGGTTGCCAAATATCTCGAAGTACTGCGTCGTGTGCCGCTCTTTCGCCTTTGCGTCGTTGAATGTGTACAGGAGGCTTGTACCCTCCATGGGTGTCTGCGGCGTCCCGTTAACGCTCGTCGGCTCGGGGAGACCGGCCGCTTCGAGAATCGTCGGCGCGATGTCGATAACGTGGCCAAACTGGCTGCGGAGTCCGCCCTCTTCCTTGATGCCCATCGGCCAGTGGATGATCATGCCGTTGCGGGTGCCACCAAAGTCCGAGGCTACCTGTTTCATCCATGAAAAAGGCGAGGAGAAGGCCACCGCCCAACCAGCCGCCATATGCGGGAAGGTCTCGGGACCGCCCCATTTGTCGATCAGCGGCACGAGATCCTCCACCTTCTCGGTCACGGCGTTGAAGTAGGTCATCTCGTTGTACATGCCGACGAAGCCGCCTTCGGCGCTCGTACCGTTGTCACCGGCAATATAGATGAACAAGGTGTTGTCCATCTCACCGATTTCTTCGATCGCGGCGACGACGCGACCGACTTCATGGTCAGTTTGCTCAAGGAATCCCGCAAACACCTCGGCCTGGCGGGCGAACAGACGCCGCTCGTCGGCGGCCAGGGTATCCCAATCCTTAATGTCCTCCGGCTTTGGTCCCAACTTTGTGTCGCCGGGAATGACGCCCATCTTTTTCTGGCGCGCGATCGTTGCTTCGCGAACTTTGTCCCAGCCCGCGTCGAACTTGCCCTTGTACTTATCTGCCCATTTCTTCGGAACGTGGTGCGGTGCGTGGACGGCCCCGGTTGCGAAGTACATGAAGAAGGGTTTATCCGGCGTCATTGACTGCTGAGCTTTTACCCAGCTGACCGCCTGGTTCGTCATGTCAGTAGTGAAGTGGTAATCCTCCGTGTGCGGCGGAGTGACTCTGGTCACCCCGTCGTAGACCAGCGGAAACCACTGATCCGTCTCGCCTCCGATGAAGCCGTAGAACTTATCGAATCCTTGATGGGTGGGCCAGCGGTCAAAGGGACCCGAAACGCTGGTTTCCCAGGCAGCGGTTTCGTGCCATTTGCCAAACGCCCCTGTACTATAACCGTTTAGACGGAGCATCTCAGCCAACGGTGCAACGCTGTTCGGAACCTGCCCGGTGTTCCCCGGGAACCCCGTCGAGGATTCCATGATCGAGCCCGTATTAGCGGTGTGGTGGTTCCGGCCGGTCTTTAGCGCGTTTCTCGTCGGCGAGCAGAGTGCCGTGGTGTGGAAGTTGTTGTAGGAGAGACCAGCCGCGGCGAGTCTGTCGAGTGTCGGCGTCTGGATAGGGCCACCGAACGTGCTCGGGCCCCCGAAGCCTATGTCGTCGATTAGCACGATCACGACATTGGGGGCATTCTCAGGTACCTTGACTTCGAAAAACGGCGGCGTTTCTACGTTACGTACGTCCAGCTCACTGAAGGTCGGTCGTTATCCGCTCCGACACCCCCGACCCCTTGACATCCAGGATATCGATACCTTCCACTACGGCCAGCTTCTTGGCTGCCGGCGTAATCTTAATCGCGTCGTATCCGCGCTGATCCAGGTAGGCCCGCACATCCTTGACCACGATCCGGCCATTGGGTCCCGTCCCGGAAATCTTCGCCGGATCGATCACACATTCTCTGGCCATGGCCCTCGCCCTGGGGCTAATGAATAGCCGCTGCGGCACTTGTGGGGCTTGTCTTTCTTCCTTCGGAGTTGGATGTTGGATGTTCGAAGGTGGGCGTTGAGTCTCCACCGGCGGG
>CAYUDF010000708.1:0-2374 GCA_964443465.1 uncultured bacterium | reverse complement strand
TGGATGGCGCTGGGGAAACTTCCCGAGCAGTCACCGGGGCCGGAGATGCGCGGCCGGTTTTACGCGATGCTGGAAGAAGAAAAACTCGATCTGGCCAGGGATTCCCGGGTGCCGTGGTACCGGCGCGCCGAGTCGTGGCTGGACTCGTGGTGGCCCCGGCGGCCGGCTTTCCAGATAGCAATGATTGTTGTGTTGATGACGGCGGGGTTGTTCGCCGGTTCTCGTCTGGAGACGACGGCGCCCGGAAACGGCGAAGTCGCCGAGCTTCGGGACGAAGTCCAGCAGATGTACCAGATGGTGTCGCTGTCGCTGATGAATCAGGATTCTTCCAGTGATCGCCTTCGCGGCGTGAACTGGAGCTCACGGGTAACGGAACCGTCCGGCGACCTGCTGTACTCACTGACTTCCGCGGTAAGCGCGGACCCCAATGAGAACGTGCGCCTGGCCGCGGTGGACGCGCTGGCCTCCTTTCGCGACCAGCCGGGTGTGCTGGACGCCCTCACCCGGGCGTTGTCGGGTGAGAGTTCGCCGACTGTACAGGTCGCTCTGATCGATGTCCTGATCGCCGTTCAGGAGACAAGGACACTGGAAGCGCTGAGACGGTTTGTCGAACAGAGCGATGCTCTGCCGCCCGTGAAAGAACACGCCGAGACCCGAATGAACGAAATTTTATAAGAGGAACTGTCATGAATAAAAAAATATATATCTTTACGCTGTTATTGTTTGTTGTTTTCGCCCACACCGCCGCGGCTGCAGACATAGAACGAACGGAGCGGATCGAACGGACGCTTAAATTCGACGGCGGTGGCACCAGCGGACACTTGATCGTGGAAAACGTATTCGGTTCGATCGACGTGAAGGGGTATGACGGCGACGAAATCCGCCTGACTGTACAGAAAACAATCACGGCCCGTTCCGAGAGCAAGGCCGACAAAGCCGAAGTCGAGGTGACCCTCGATATCACCGTGGAAGACGACCTGATCGATCTGTATGTCGACGGTCCGTTTCGCGACCGCAACAGGGACGGCGTCAGCTGGAAGGGATTTAAACGGGCCGGCTATAAGGTTCGCTACGACTTCAAACTGGATATCCCCCGATCGTGCTCGATCGAGCTGGAAACAGTCGACGACGGCGATATCGTGGTGTCTTCGATCGACGGCGACTACGACGTGAGCAACGTCAACGGCGGTATCGAAATGGAAGATATCGGCGGTTCGGGGGACGTCTACACCGTAAACGGCAAGATCACGGTGGAGTTTGACCAGAATCCGGAAGGGAACTGCAGCGCGGGGACGATCAACGGAGACGTGAAGTTGTATTTTCAGCCCGGATTGTCCGCCGATTTTTACCTGAAGACAATGAACGGCGAAGTGTTTACCGATTTCGAAGTGGACGCGCTTCCGTCCAAAACCCACAAGGACCACAAGAAAAACGGAAAAAATGTGTACAAGATTGCCCACACCACCGGCGTACGCGCCGGCAGGGGCGGACCCGAGTTTGAACTGAACACGCTAAACGGAGACATGTTCATACTGAGCAGATAAGACAACTCTACAGAGGATGAAACACTGAATCCGAGGAGGATTATCATGAAAAAGCAAACGATTGTTATTCTACTGGGCGCGCTCGCCATCTGCCTGGCCGGTATCGCCGTCGCGCAGGACGAATCGGTGGACCGGGTTACCGTACAGCTGACCGATCCCGCTAAACCGGCGACTCTCAGCGTGGGGCTGATAAACGGCGGGATTACGGTTACCGGTTACGACGGCAAGGAAGTGATAGTAGAGGCGAAAACCAATATCAAAAAAATGAAAAAATCGAGTTATCACTCGAATCAGGCCGGCGGCGAAAACGGAAAGAAATCCGGACTCACGAAGATCAACGTCAACAGTAGTTCATTTTCCGTCGAGGAATACAAGAACAGGGTCGAAATCGACACCGAATCCTGGGCAAACGCGATCGACCTCGTGATAACCGTGCCCAAAAACACATCTTTATCGCTGAGTTGTATAAACGACGGTGACATCGAAGTGGAAAACATAACGGGTGAGATCGAGGTCTCCAATATTAACGGTGCAGTCACACTGATGAATGTCACCGGAAGTGTTGTCGCCAGCGCTCACAACAAGGATGTGACGGTGGTGTTTAACGGAGTCGATCCCGACAAGGATATGGCGTTCAGTTCTTTTAACGGAGATGTCGACATAACATTTCCTTCATCGCTCAAGGCAAGAGTCAAACTGAAAACAACGCGGGGAGATATCTATACCGATTTCGACATCACGGAAACGGAAAACCCGGATCGTATCGTACAGAAAAACGAACGGTCATCCGGTGGAAAATACAAGGTGAGTATCGACAGATCGTTCTGGGG
>CAYUDF010000707.1:0-2376 GCA_964443465.1 uncultured bacterium | reverse complement strand
TTCATCATTGCCGCAACTTCGGGGTGCTCGAATGATTCATGTTCCATCACGTGACACCAGTGGCATGTGGAATATCCAATCGACAGAAAGACCGGTTTGTCTTCGGCGCGCGCTTTTTCAAACGCCTCGTCCCCCCACGGATACCAGTCCACCGGGTTCTCGGCGTGCTGCAGGAGATAGGGACTTTTTTCAAAATACAACCGGTTCTTACCTTCGGGCGGTATCCGGTTGCTATGCTGAGCGGTCATTCCATCACTTCGTTTCGTTGAGGGGCCGTCGGATTCGGAACGGTCACACCCCGCGAAAGCGGTCATTACCAGAAGGCCGACCGCCACATAAGCGGCGTGATTCGTTCGTTTTTTCATTATAGATTGCCGGTATCGGAGTTAAATAGGACCAATTTAGTGTGCAATATAGTCAAAACCCGGCGCGTAATGAAGTAAAATCTCAGGGGCAAACCGTCAGAAGAAACGGTGATTTAGGAATGAATGGCGGCCGGCATCGATCCTGACGCCGGGGATAATCAGCGTATCGATCTTCAGGCCGGCCGGGTCGCGGAGATCGACAACCAGGTTGTATTCGCCCGCGGGAAGTACTAGCCGCGTCATCATTATTTTCTGCGGCAACGTCGACCAGCACCTCGTATCCGCCGTCTCGGTGGCCGCTCCGAGCCAGTTCACCGCCCACCCGAGGGCTTCGTCCTTTTTGTCGGCGCCCTTTTTGGCGGCATACTTGGTCAATCCGCGTACAACGGTTCGAAACAGTATCCTGCCGTATTTCGTCTCGAAACCGGCAACGGAATACGCGTCAAAATTTTCGACAACCATCGCCGTGGACGACGGAATTTCCGGAATGGCCAGACTGTCGGCCAGCGGCGTCGGGAACACAACCGCGTGGTCCCACGGTACGGGTGTCGGAATAAGCGCCGGCATCGCTACTTTCAGTATGTAGTCGACCTTCACATCGCCGGTATATACCATTCCATCCCGCGCGGCCAATTCAGCGGCAAACTCGTCGATGTCTTCCGTATTGTCGTTTGTAAAAATGGGCAGCACGATTTTTGTTTCGATTTTGTGGGCAACAAATCCACTTTCCAGAAACAGGTTGAGCGTGCCGTACCCCTCCGGTGCGACCTCCGGACACACCCCCGGTCCGGGATTCGTCTCCGGTTTGAAATCACCCAGCAACCGGCCCGCTTCGGCGACGTCGCACTGGAGAACCGGCGGCTCCATCAAACCCAGTTCGGGACCGAGGTCACGATAGGCACTCAGGGCCGCCCGAAACGAAACCTCCGCGTCGTTTATCTCCCCGCCCACGGCGTACACCATTCCGGTCAGGTACTGCACAAACGGGTCGTCGACAAAATGTGTCTCTCCGGCGTCGATCAACATCTGGAGTTTGATGTTCACGCGGCGGCACTCCACCATGGCGCCGTCGATGTCACCGAGGTAGAGGTAGTTAAGGATCTTGTAGTAGTTGATCGCGATCGCTTCAAACGAATCGCCGCGAAACTTGGTGATGTTGTCGGAGATCGCCAGCGCGGCCAGTTCGCGGCTCACGCTTTTGGTGTACAGTTCTTCGAGCAGCAGTTCCGCGCGCTGGAACAATTCGTTGCTCGCCTGCCACTGGTTCTGGTAGTGGAGCACCAGACCTTTTTCGTATAGAAAAAGCAGTTCGGACGAACCCAGATCAATTTCATCGATGTTTGCAAGCGCGTGGTCGTAGTTGGAATCCTCGAACGCCTGCTTGATCACCGTTGAACGGGTTTGATACGTCGAGCAGCCGCCCCCGACAAGCACAACGAGGGCGAGGGCAACGGCGGCGGCCACGACGAAACCGCCGGGCAGACGGACAAATGGGTTAATTCGTTGGATCATCCCGTCGATAAACCGTGGGACTATCGTGAATAACTACCCATCTGGATATATTTTTTGATCTTCTTCTGTCCCTGCCACACCTTGGTGTTTTTCTCGAGGTCTATCAGAGTGAGATCGACCTGATAGAAAATCACCATTTCGCCGCCTTCACGATCTTCAATGCTGTTGATGACACCGATCATCATGTAGTCGGCGCCGTGTTCGCGGCCCCACTGCTTCATCGATTCCTGGCTGGAAAACTCCTGCTGATCGGCGCGCTCGTCGCGGATCTGCTCACGCTCTTCCGGACTGGCCACCATCTCCGCTTCACCGGAGTTGATGAACGACCGCTCGATGTCGCCGATAAACGTACCGACGGCGATGTGTTCGGACGTTTTGTTCCGGACCTGTCCGACGACGATGGTCGGACGTTTTTTATTGGCTTCCAGGTGCCGCGTCTTCCACGGACGGCTCAGGCAATCGGCGATCATTTCCTCGGAAACCAGCCGTGAATCGGTGT
>CAYUDF010000706.1:0-2377 GCA_964443465.1 uncultured bacterium | reverse complement strand
GTCACCCGTTCGACAGCGAAGACGCCTATGACGTCAGCTTCACGGTGACCAATTCCGCGGGCGAAAGCACAATAGAGCAGACCGTCAACGTCGGAGCCGAAGTTCCCCCGATCGACCCGGATTTCGATAATGTCTACTTCGTGCCGTCTGCTTCCCATGCCGGCGGAGCGGAGGGATCGTTCTGGGTGACGGACCTGGAGGTCAACAACGGCGGCGGTGAGGACGCTACCTACAAGCTCGCCTGGCTGCCGCGAAAAGCAGACAATTCAAATCCGGCCAAGTCGGGAGAATTCACACTCGGGCCGGGAGAGGCGGAGCGCATCGACGATGTGGTCCTGTCGGTCTTTGCCATCGACAATGGTTACGGAGCCCTGGCGGTGGTCTCGGATAGCCGCGACCTCTTCGTCTTCAGCCGGACCTATAACGACGGCGATCTCGGTACCTTCGGCACGGCGGTCCCCGGCGTCAACGAGAGGGATCTGATCGAGGGCGACACCAGAAAACGGCTTCTCTTCTTCACCGAAGACTCTGCCTTCCGGTCGAACGTCGCCTTCCAGAACGGAACCGGCTCGAATTTGAGGGTCAAGTGGGAACGCTATCTGGCCGACGGAACCATGGTCGAATCTGGTTTCACGGATCTCGCGGCGTACTCCAATAAACAACTCAACACCATCTACATGGACGAGGCGCCGGTCGAGGCCGCCTACATGGACGTCTGGACCGAGACCGACGGAGGCAAGTTCATGGTCTTTTCGTCGGTGGTCGACAACGGCACCAGCGACGGGACGGTTGTTCAGCCACAGTAGTAGGGCAAAATAAATGACCAACAGCGGGGGCTTCGGCCCCCGTTTTTTGTGGGTGTCGCCCCGATTTCCGCCACGAAAATGGTGGGCTGTAGGGTGGGCTTCAGCCCACCATCAGGCGTCCACGCAGGGTGTCGGTCGAATTGCCACAACGAAAACGGTGGGCCAAGGCCCACCCTACGTCGGACCCCGAATTCCATGGGTTTTGTAGGGTTGCCATGCTATCCTCACAACCAACGATGTAACATTCGAAAAACGTGGACTCTGGCTGTCGATTCTCGGTGCCCTCGTAACTCGGTATCGGCTTTGCCATCCTGACGTCGTCGGATACGGTACTCCTCTTTGGTGACTTCGACGTGCTCCGCACCGTGGTCGAGCAACACCACTTGGGAAAGGCACTTGAATGAAGTTGGCGCGAAATGGCCGGACGAACCCGTCCATCGGGACATATATTCGTCATGACATCGAAAATTCCGGTTTCCCAGGTGGCGATCTCGAGGGGAGATCGAGCCGAGCGAACCACAACATGGTGACAGAGGGAGAACTTATGAAACGCAATCAGGTATTACTAGGTGGCTTGGTCTTTGGATTGAGCCTTGTCCTGGGCATGAACGCTGCGCACGCGGCGAACGTGATCTTCGATCCGGGAACGAATAAGGCGATCCGCGTCGAGAACCTCCAGATCAACGGCCAGAGTTACACCGCCGAGTTTAGAATTAACACCTTTGCGTTTGAGGTGTTCGGCCCCTTTCCCGGAACCTACACCTTCAACAGCCAGCCCTCGGCGAGGGAGGCGGTGCAAGATATAGCCGTGGCGCTCAACGCGGCAAACGCCGAGACGGTTGGAGAATCGGATGGGACGTCCACTGGCACGCCCTTTTACAACGTCGCCTGGAATGGAAGAATAAGTGCGTCGGTCGAGTCTGTAGTTGTGGAACGGGGCGCTAGGGAGGGGATCTCCGACTGGTTCCCCGTGGGGGAAAACTTTTTGACCTACAATCTTGACTCGAAGACGTATGTCGTCTTCACCGGCGGCGGCGGCGAACCCCCCCCCGATACAGGTGACTGCGTGGACGATCTTCACGGAGGCGTGGTGTGCCTCCGCGACGGGCGTTTCGAGCTCACTGCGACTTGGACCGACTTTTCCGACGTGACCCAGCCCTTGATCTGGACACCGGTGAAGGACATCAACGCGTCGGGCGGGTTCCAGAACAACCCGGACGGCGTCCAGATCGTCATGCGCATCGCCGACTCGTGCCAGAACACCAACGAATGGTGGGTCTGGCTCGGCGGTTTCACCGACGCGGGTTGGGACATCACCGTACGCGACACCGTGACTGACGTTCAGCGAACCTACACCAAACCGGTCCAAGGAGGAGTGTTCCCGACAACGGATCGCGATAGGACGACGTTCTACTGCAACTGACCGAGCGTTTCTCACGGCGAAATGAATGACCATCAGCGGGGGCTTCGGCCCCCGCTTTTTTGTGGGTGTCGCCCCGATTGCCACCACGAAAACGGTGGGCTGTAGGGTGGGCTTCCCGGCTTCGCCTTTCGGCTACGCCGTGGCGAGG
>CAYUDF010000705.1:0-2380 GCA_964443465.1 uncultured bacterium | reverse complement strand
TCGAGCAAATTATAAAAACTATGGAGCTCGACCTTGGGAGGTCCCGCCTTGAAATCTCTAAAAAGTCTCTCTGACAATAGTCTTCTCAACCGCCTCAATCAGCTGGTCAAAAAAGAACACAATCTCACCTGTGAGATACTGCTTCATCTAATTGAAGTCGAGAATCGAAAGATTTATCGATCGCTTGGATACAGTTCTTTGTTTGTATACTGCGTTGATGCTTTAGGTTACGCGGAGTCTTCCGCTCAACGGAAAATCTGCGCTGCCCGTGCAATTCGAAAATGTCCCGAAGCATATCAATACCTTCGTGACGACCGCGTTAATCTCAGTACTCTGTCTATTGCGTGGAAGTACATCACACCGAACCTCCTGGACGAAATTCGCGACAAAAGCCAGCGCCAGGTCTTTACGATTGTCGCTCGCTTCGAACCCCGGATCAAACACCCGGACAACACCCGGCCGGTGATGGTGAAACAACTTGTGGATGCGCCGCGCGAGAGCCAGCCCGCTAGAGCTTTAAACGGCTCATGCGTGCTGGCTCTCGCAGCGCCTGAAGAATCAAAATTGGGTGAAAATCACCACCGCAGCGGCGGTAAAAATCCTTGCAGTGTCGAAGAATCGACACCTGAATTAAAAATGGATACGGTGAAACGTTGTACCACGAGCTATAAATATGAGCGAGTGGTAATGCATCAGGTGAATTGCCTGGTAGACGACGGAGTAATGGAAATGCTGAATCGGTGCAAAGAGTTGATGTCGGGAAGGTTTCCAACTGGAATCGATTACAACACGCTCATACAGGAACTCGCAATCGAGTGGCTCAAGAAACACGATCCGGTGCAGCGCGCCGAGCGGCGGGACGAGCGGAAACAGAAATCAACACCAAAGGCACAGGAACCCGTTGAAACATCGAGGTATATCAGTCCGGCGACACGGGACGCTGTTTATAACCGAGACAAGGGCCGTTGCACTTATGTCGGTTCGAATGGTAAGCGATGCGAGTCAATTTGGGATCTAGAGATACACCACGACGAAGTGTCATTTGCGATGGGCGGTGGGCATAATATCAATAATCTTCGATTACTCTGCGCGGCTCATAACAAACTTGAATCGGAAAGAGTATACGGAGTACGGCATCAAGAGAAATACGTCAAAAAGCGTAAATAGGGGTTGGTGACGAATCTCACTACTTGTCTCGATTCATGTGATTGCGTACAATCCGAATCCGGAATCTCGGTCACGAGCCCGGGCTGGTGCTACCCGGGCCAAAAGGAGCGAATAATGCCTGATAACGATAATTCGCAGTTCAAAACAAAACGGCTGAAATTCACGCGCCTCGATCCAGACCGGATGCGAGAGGAATCAGAGTCTTTTCTGGAGACCATGCGCCGCCGTCGCAGCGTGCGGATGTTTTCCGGGGATCCCGTACCCCGGGAAGCGATATTAAACTGTATCGAAGCGGCAGCCCAGGCTCCGTCCGGCGCCAACAAGCAGCCGTGGACGTTTGTGCTCATCACCGATCCCGAACTCAAACACAAAATCAGGGAATCCGCCGAGGTCGAGGAACGCGCCCACTATGGAGGTCGCGCCCCCGAATCATGGCTGGCCGACCTGGCGCCGCTGGGAACCGACGCAAACAAACCGTTCCTGGAAATCGCACCGGCCCTGATTGTGGTATTTGCCCAGAAATATGGACAACAGAAAGACGATTTGCATTATTACGTAAATGAATCCGTGGGGATCGCCACCGGTTTTCTGCTGGCGGCGCTTCACCACGCAGGATTAGTCACGCTGACGCATACACCCAGCCCGATGAAGTTTCTCGCGGAGATTCTGGAGCGGCCTGAAAACGAACGCGCCTATTTATTGATTCCGGTGGGTTATCCGGCCGAGGGATGCGAAGTGCCGGATATAGATCGTAAGAGCCTGGACGAGGTCTTGATCGAAAAATAGACTCACTGAAACCGGAGGATGCGGTCCTGCCACGCCTGCTCAAACGTGGCGCGGTTCATACCGAGTGTCTGCTGGATGGCTGCGTACAACGCGGCGTCCGAACTTCCCGCTTTGAACAATCTTTCGATCCCGTCGGCTCCCGCCTCCGAGTACACCATATCGCACAACACCGCCCCTGGAAAATACTGCGAACCGCTTACGTCAAATTCATAACCGCGATCGATGTAGTCCTGAAACGACATATTGATGTGGCCTGACACGTAGACCGCCACCTCCCGCATGTTTTCCTCATAGGTTTCGTCGTGCCAACCGCCGATCCAGCCGGCGAATCCTTCCTGAAGAACAGCATGAGGAGCGAGACCAGGACCGGTAGCGATCATATGCACCAGTTCGTGCGGATACCATTCGCTGCCCTTCCCTGATATCA
>CAYUDF010000704.1:0-2389 GCA_964443465.1 uncultured bacterium | reverse complement strand
AGTTGGGCGACCCGTGAATTTTCGTCCTTGATATTGCCGAACGTGATCGCTTCGGCGGGACAGGTTTGCGCGCAGGCAGGAACCACTTCGTCGGCGCCGATCTTGCGATCCTCGTCTTTTGCGACATCGCGCGCCTTGCGGATGCGCTGAACACAGAAAGAACATTTTTCCATAATACCCTTGTTCCGCACGGAAACGTCCGGGTTGAACATTTTTTCCAGCGGTTCGGGGGGACTGGTGTTATCGAACCAGTTGAAGCGCCGTACCTTGTACGGGCAGTTGTTGGCGCAGTATCGTGTGCCCACACACCGGTTGTACACCTGGGCGTTGAGACCCTCGTCGTTGTGATAGGTGGCAAAAACCGGACATACCGGCTCACACGGCGCGTTGTCGCAGTGCTGACACAACATCGGCATCATTTCCACCGAGTCGTCTTCGTTCGAATAGTATGGCTGTATCGCCAGCCACGACATTTCCCGGCCTTTCAGGTGCTCTTCGCGCCCGACAACGGGGATGTTGTTTTCCACATAACAGGCCGCCACGCAAGCCGAACAACCGGTACATTTGTCCAGGTCGACCGCCATCGCCCAGCGGTAGTCTGGGTAGTTCGGCAACGGGTAAAACGTGATGTCTTCGCGGTTCTCCACGTGTCCGTGGGCATGATGCGGTATGTGCTCAAGTGGCACGTTGCCTTGTGTTTCTGTCCGATTTGAACCCGCGAGAATCGCCAGGTGTTCCTTCCCGGAAATTTTCCGGGCCTTGAGACCGGCGGCAAAGACTCCCCCTCCCGGCAGTCCGGGGGTTGTGCCCGCGTCAACCACATATATACCGGCAGCCAGCCCCGGTTGTATCTTGACGGGTAATTCCACCGACCAATCGGCTGCAGCGATCTCCACAAGGTCGCCGTTTTTTACGCCCAGAGATGCGGCCGTCTCCGCGCCTATCGAAACCCACTTGTCCCACGTGACCGACGACAGCGGATCGGGAATTTCGTTGAGTAACCTCAGGTCGCTGCTTCTCCCGTCAAAAAACCGCAGCGACGGAGTCACCAGCAGCACCGGTTTGCCCGGCGTTGACGGCAACGGATATTGTGTGCGCCTACCGGCGAGCGAAACCCGCTCCGCCGACCGGTTGCGTTTCAGATAACCGTCCGCAACCAGGGACTGTGCGCCCGAACCGCCGTAACGGCGGGACCAGTTGTTGAGGATCCAGGACTGGTAGTCCTCCGCCGCACCGGCGGAACCGCCACCAGACGCGGCCATGATCTGTAAGAGAATGTCTCCGGTGGACCGGCTGTCGAACAGCGGTTTGATGACGGGTTGTATGGAACTGACAACACCTTCGCCGGTATCACAATCTCCCCACGATTCGAGAGTGTGGGACGCCGGAAGCACTACGTCGCATTTTTTCATCGTGTCGGTCAGAACAACGTCCACCCCGACACTTAGAGCCGCCGATCCGAGACTGCCGTCAAACTCGATTGTGCCGGACAGCCGCGCGACGGGATCAACGCCCGACACGAACAGCACGCCGATACCGCCGGCATTCAGTTTGTCGGCCAGATTTTTTGCCTCCGCGGCCCCACCCACCATCGAATAGTCATGGACGTTGGTAAAATCAACCGTATTGCCGATCATTCCGGTTGCGTACTGAATGAGCGCCGCCATTTTAGCAACTTCTACACCGCCGGCGTAATCGACGGCCACGCCATCGGCAACAACCAGCGGATCGTGGGCGGAAAGAAAATCATTAAAGAGATGTTCAATGTCGGTGGAACTCAGTCCGGTAGCCGTCGCAGCCTCTTCGACAGTGACATTGGGAATCGCAGATAGTTGTTCCTCCGCACGGCGATCCGTAAATATGCGGCGGGTTCTCAGTTCCCCCAGCAGGCACGCGAGGAGATACGCCTCGGAACCCGGATTGAGAGACAGCCTGTGCGTGGCCGCCGCGCCCGTCAGTGTGACACCCGGTTCGGCGTGATACCAGTTGAAGTGATCACCCATCTGGGCTTTTGCGATTTGGGCGCCGTATTTGACTGGATTGAGCCAGGTACCGACAACGTCGGCGCCCAGCGTCAGGATAAAATCGGCTTTGTCGAACCGGTATGACGGCATCGTGTCCCGGCCGAAAAGCTGGCGGTTCGCTTCACGGACCGCCGAGTGAGAGTACAATTCAAATTCTGGGAGGCGGTCGACGCCACTCCGGCGGCAGAATTCATCGATGAGAGTCGACAGTGATCCGGAGGTCTTCTGCGACAGATACAGGTTTTCCCCGCCGGCCGAAAGAGCGTCCGTTATTTTTTTGTACGCATCGCCCCACGTTGCCGGAACCAGGTTTCCACTTTCATCGCGAATCATCGGTTGCCTGATACGATCGGGATGATACAACC
>CAYUDF010000703.1:0-2389 GCA_964443465.1 uncultured bacterium | reverse complement strand
CCGGGTACCTACACAGAGCTGGGCGCGTCGATCGGGGCGACCGGCGCAATCCGGCCGACAAGCCGGTTGATGCTCTCGGGGCTGATTTTCGGGCAGTCAACCGATGCCAGGGATCCCGTGTATGATTCGAATTCGTTTCTCGCGCAAGCCGGAATCAGGGTGTACGTAGCCGGTCCGCTGACGCTGTTTGCGAGTGGTATGGCGCAGGAAAGAGCTTTTTCGGCCAGACAGGCGGGCGAGGATACGGATTCGTACCGGCAACTCGGGGCCGGACTGGACATCCCGCTGGGACACAGCTTCGAACTTGAACTGCGTTACGCCGTCGCGCGCTACACCGACCCGGTGGGGGCGGTTGACGACACACAAAGATTTTCGCTGGGGTTTACGTGGTGGCCGGGCGGACGGGGAACCCGTTCGTTGCCCGATATGTTGCCGCCGTCGATCTCAGCCGATGAACAGGAGATTATCCGCTCGGGCGAGCCGCATCTCTTTCGCGTTCGCGCGCCGCTTGCAGGTGCGGTTTCGCTCGTGTCGGATTTTAACGGTTGGGACCCCGACGCCAATCCGCTGGTCGCCGCTGGCGACGGTTGGTGGGAGGCGCCGGTCAGGTTGAGAGAGGGTTTGTACCAGTACGCATACTGGGTCGATGGACGCCTGGTTACGCCGTCGGATGCCAACGTTACGGTTGACGACGGTTTTGGCGGCCGGAACGGCTTGCTCCGCGTCGAGCCAGATTGAATGTAACCTTTCCCGCGGGCCGTCGTCTCATCTGGCGTCGGTGGACGAAACGACGAGCCCACGCGACGTCCAGGCAAGCAACAAGGAGAGTCAAAATGAACAAGACAATTCGTTTTCACGGCGTATTTATCGCGGTACTCGTGTTGTCCCTTACCATCCTCAGTACGGCCGTTCTGGCCCAGAGTGACGGTGGCCAGGGCGACGTCGACAGAACCCGCAAACAGGCGGGAGACCTCGATCGAGACCGGGATCAGGACAAGACAAAACAGTTTTCCAAGGACCAGGTCCGCGATAAGCTGCACGACAATGTCGACGCGGCGGCCGGACTGACGGCGGACGATCGCGCACAGATGCACAAGAATGTTGACGTGTGCGTGGCTCTCGACGTATCCGAAGCCGGATTGGAAGCGCTTTTTCCCGGCGAGCAGAAACAGAAACAGATTTCCACCCAGACGATGCTGCGCCTGCAGAAGCGCGTGATGGACGCGGCCAAAGAAGGACTGGATGTTGAACCCGTGGTTGCAAAGATCCAGGAAGGAAGGACCAAGGGTGTGCCGGATCCGTTGCTGGAGAAAGCGTGTGTCCGGATGGAGAACAACGTTCGCACGGCGAACCAGGTGATGAAACGCGCGATGAATGAAGGTGTCGAACCGGCCGGGGACGCGGTCCGCAAACGAACGGCCCAGAAAGAAATGGCGCAGCAGATGTGGCGCGGAATGAACGAGGAAGGGTACGAACAGATCCGCACCCGGGCGCAGAAACGTGTGCGCGACGGTGAGTGTGACGTCGAGGATCTCGCGGCGGCGGGCGAACTGGCCACGCGGCTTCTGGAAGCCGGTGTCGAAAGGGATCGTGCCATGAACGTTTCCGGCGACGCCCTGCAGAAGGGTTACCGGACACAGGAAATGCGTCAGCTGCAGGCGATGGTCGCGGCACGCCACCAGCGCGGTGAATCCATGGACAATTTTACCGGTGGAATGGAGTACTGCGTGGGCGCCGGTATGGGTGTTGGAGAGATGTATAACTACATGATGCGGCACGGGTGGATGGGCCCCGGCGACATGTATGGTCCTGGCGGTTTGAAACCGACCGATCCCAAGGGATTCGGTGGCGACAATGATGACAAGGGCAAGGGTGGCGGACAGGGAGGACAGGGTGGCGGTACCGGCGGTGGCGGAAAGTAACTGATTCCGGAACCTGAAACCCATGCAGAAAAGGGGCCGCAGATGCGGCCCCTTTTTCGTGTGATCCGTACGGCCCGGACGAATGGGGACTTTTATCCCGAATTCCTGTATTATTAAAGAGATAAAAGAAAGTACCAACGCCCGGTTGATGGCACCTATGTTGCATATTCCGCCCTTCCGGATCACCAGGAGGAATTTGATGTACAACAAGAAATTGATGTTTCTAATTGCTTTAGTTTCTATGGTTTTGCCTGTTCTGACCGCTGGGAGCCTGTGGGCGCAGGATGAACCGTGGGACAGCCGGTTTGGCGCCCCCGGGATCAGCGCAGCCGTTTTTGCCCTGGCGCTGGACGGAAACAACGTCTACGCGGGCGGGACCTTTACCACGGCGGGTGCCGGTACGGCCAGCCGTATCGCTAAATGGGATGGCGGAAGCTGGTCGGCTTTGGGCACAGGAGTCACCAATG
>CAYUDF010000702.1:0-2397 GCA_964443465.1 uncultured bacterium | reverse complement strand
GGTATCGAGGTGGAATCAGAGGTTGATAAAGGCACCCGCTTCGTAGTACGAATATCCAGAGAGCGTTCGATCGAAAGTGCGGTCGAACATCCGGATGTTTCCATCTGAGATCGATCTACGTCGACCTTGGGCGAGGACGCCCGGCGGCGACGTAGATCATGGGGATTTGTACTGACAGTCCTGTCATACTCATTCATCAAACCACTTCTATTTTCCCCGGACTGCAGCACAATCCCCATATGACAACAGAAAGATTGTCATGAGAAAAGGCGTCAGTTCTCTGTGGAAAAACGAGGACTGGTGGGCGGTCTGGTTCGGGTTTTTTCTTATTCTCGCCAGCCTCACCGGTCTCGTCACCAAAGTCCCCAAAATCGGCAAATGGACGAACGACCCGCTGGGTGCGCTCGGATTCGGCTCGGCCGACGGCAATACGCTGTTACCGTTGCTCGGTCTGATGCTCGGCCTGGGCCTGCTCACAACGATTGGTGTCGCCGTCATGCGGGCCGAGAGACCGGGCCGCTACGCTGTCGGTTTTGCCGGAATTTTTGTGCTCGCCTGCCTGTCGTACTGGATTGCCAACCAGACCAACGTCAAATACTGGGGCCTCAGCTACGCGATGTGGGCCCTTCTGGTGGGTCTGCTGATTTCCAACACGATTGGTACTCCAAAGTGGCTGCTCGCCGGCGCCAGAACGGAGATGTTCATCAAGACGGGGCTGGTTCTACTCGGCGCGGAGATCCTGTTTAAAAAAATCGTATCCCTGGGCGCCCCCGGTCTGATGGTCGCATGGATCGTCACTCCCACCGTTGTAATCTTCATGTACAGGTTCGCCACACGATTCCTCAAGATGCAGAACAAAAAGCTGGCGATTATCGTGGCGTGCGCAACCAGCGTGTGCGGTGTATCCGCCGCCATCGCCGCGGCCGCGGCCTGCCGCGCCAAAAAAGAAGACCTCACCCTGGCCGTGGGTATGACGCTGATCTTTACCGTGCTGATGATGTTTTTCATGCCTCTGGGTATTAAATGGCTCGGCATGAACGATGTGCTGGGTGCGGCCTGGATGGGCGGCACCATCGACGCTACCGGCGCGGTCGTGGCGGCGGGATCAATGCTGGGTCCCACCGCGGAAAAAGTCGCCGCCGTCGTCAAGATGATCCAGAACGTGCTGATCGGCGTTCTGGCGTTTGTAATCGCCGTGTACTGGGTGACCCGTGTCGACCGCGAACCCGGCCAGAAAGCCGACGCCCGCGAGATCTGGTATCGGTTCCCGAAGTTTGTAATCGGGTTTATCGGCGCGTCTATCCTGTTCTCATTTATCGTGGTTCCGCTGACCCAGGGGGATTTCGCACAGGTTGAGTCAACATACATCAAACCAGTCACAAAGGTATTGAGGGGGTGGTTTTTCTGCATGGCGTTTGTGGCGATCGGGCTGGAAAGCAATTTCCGCACGCTTGCAAGCCGCATGGAAGGCGGGAAACCATTGATCCTCTACGTTGTCGGACAATCGTTTAACCTGTTTCTGACGCTGCTGGTCGCCTGGCTCGCGTTTATGGTGCTGTTTCCCAATGCAATCAACTAATAGAACAACCGGGTTGCTGCGATTCTTCGCCGGGCTGCTGTTGATGGCATTGCTCGTGTTGTTTTTCGCATCGGGGTATTCGCCACCGGGAATCGCCGGAGAGGTGTTACGGCACAACCAGGCGTACGATATCGACGCTTCCCCGCTGTTTTACACCGAAGTCGAAAACATGCAACAACTGGAAGCCGGTCTGGCGGAGTTACGAGAGAAGAGCAAACACCCGGCGAACGATTAACAACCGGGATTTGTCGAATCCAATAGAATTCTGCATCCGGTGGTGTTATTATGGGTCACCGGCCTGATCTGAAAACGCGCCGGACGATTGTTCAATCAACCAATATCGTGTGCAGGAGGACTATCTAATGTCGACAAAGGAAATCCAGGAACAACTCGTCGATAATATGAAGCGCTGGCAGCGCATTGAGAACGGCGCCGTCGCTTCTACCGGAACGGTCATCGAGAAGACGGATAATCCCGTTATTCGCCTCATTATGGAAATCATCCAACGCGATTCACAGATGCACTACCGCGTGCAGGAAATGATCGCCGACAGCCTGACGACCAAAGCGGTCTCCATGACACCCGACGAGCTCGGCGCAGTCTGGGACCTCATCGAAAAGCATATCCAGATCGAAAAGAAAACGGTCGAGCTGGCAGAAGAAGCGCTTGGCGCCCTCAGGGGCAAAAAAATGGTCGTGCAGGAATACCTCATCGAGTATCTGCTCGAAGATGAAAACAAACACAACCACATCCTCGAATCACTGGCCACCATCAAGAAGGGCATGTACCCTTACGGCTAGAGATGTGCTCTATTATAT
>CAYUDF010000701.1:0-2402 GCA_964443465.1 uncultured bacterium | reverse complement strand
TTGTACCCACATCGGCGCCAAGGATGATGCCGATCGATTGGGCAAAGGTCATCAGGCCGGCGCGCACAAAACTGACCAGCATCACGGTGGTGGCGCTGCTGCTCTGGATCAGCATGGTTACGAAAGCGCCGGCGGCGACCGCGACAAACCGGTTAAATGTGAGTGTGCTCAGTACAGAGCGAATCCGGCCCGCAGCCGTTTTCTTCAGCCCTTCACTCATGATTTTCAGCCCGAACAGAAAGATGCCGAGGCCGCCGATCAATCCGACCACAAGTGTGAAAATCCAGTTCGATTTCCGGGCCGTAGCGATGAATACAACCAGGCCGTTGCCTTCTCCGGGGTCGGAGAAAGTGGCGGATACCAGGTAGGTTCCGGGTGCCGTGCCGAGGCGAAGGAACGTGAACGCGTATCCGTCGTCGTTTGTGGCGGCGACTGTGTCCAGGAGGGCGGTGCCCGCGGCTGCGTCCGGAGCGGACACCACGGTGAACCGAACGGAAACACCCGCGACCGCTTTGCCGTCGGGCGCGGTCACCCGCACGCGGAGCGGCCGGTTGAGGCGTGCGTTCGCCGTCTGGTGCTGGGCGTCACCGGACCCCGACGCGCCGGAAGTCACGATTGGTTTTGATATCGTCAAAGATCCGTCGTGTTGCGCGGCGCAAACCCCGGCGCCGGCCACGGCGAGAAGGACGATAAAAAACACCAGGATATTTCGGGGTCGTTCCAGCATGCGCGCATCCTATCAGAGCGAACCGGATTGTCACAACATATCATTCGGTTTTGACGCGGTTATCAGATTGACACACGGTGGTTGATTGGGCATTATTCGGACCGTCGTTATCATCTGACGGCGGTCGCAGTGGTTTTTTTAAGAGGAGAGCCAAGTGGAGCTTGCAAAAAACACCCGGAAGTCCGGAAAAAACAAAAAGAAAAAGAACAAATCAAAGGGCGCGGCGACGGTCGGAAATCTGTCGCGCAAAAAAAAGCGTCTCGGTCCCAAATCGACCGACCGGCACTGGCTTTATCAGGAGTCCGTCCAGAGTCCCGGCGAACACATCACGTTCTTTGACCGGGTGTACAAACAGGCTCACGGCAGGTTGCCACGAATTCTCAAGGAAGACTTCTGCGGAACGGCGTTTCTGGCCGCAGACTGGGTGCGAGAGAGGCCCGACAATATCGCTATTGGCGTGGACCTGGACGAACCCACCCTGGAGTGGGGCAAGGAACAAAATATTGCGCCGCTCGAAGCGGAAGAAAAGGAACGCGTTATTCTGCACCTGGCCGACGTCAGGGAAATCAACGAACCCAAAGTGGATGTCGTAGCCGCGTTGAACTTTTCATATTTCGAGTTCCATACTCGGGAATCGCTTCGAAACTACTTCGAATGTGTCCGTAAATCCCTCGCGCCCGGTGGCCTGCTCGTCCTCGACATGTTCGGTGGCTGGGAAGCCCAGATGGAAGTGACCGATAAAACAAAGTACTCCGGATTTACATACATCTGGGAGCAGACCGCGTACGATCCCATATCCCACATCACGCAGTTTCAAATCCATTTCAAATTCCACGGCGGCGGCGGTATGAAAGCGGCATTCGAATACAACTGGCGCCTGTGGACTATCCCCGAACTGAGGGAATTACTCGCCGAGGCTGGATTTGAACACGTTGATATCTACTGGGAAGGGACCGACGAAGACACCGAGGAAGGCAGCGGCGAATTCGAACTGGTTACCGAAGCGGAGAACCAGCCCGGCTGGATCGCAATGCTGGTCGCCGGCTGATCGAATTCATTTGTCCCGGGTTCCCCATCGCTGCGATAGCGCCGTGGCATGTTTCGTGCTGTCCTAAACGCTCTACAGCTCATCCAGGTATACTCAAGACAGTTTTGGGTAACAAAAGAACGAACGCGGCTTCATGCGGGGTCGCGTTATGTATGCCTGTTTTGCGAATCGCGGGACCGGTGCTGGCGTCGTGAAAACGGCGCCGCCGGCGTGTCAGGCGCCCGCGGTTCGCTGAACGGGTTTTCGGCTCCGGCGAACCCGTTGTCCCCAAGCGAGTTGTATATTTTAACCGTTTCCTTATTAGTCTTGATTTATATAGGGCTTCCTTGATACTTTTTAAGGGGTTGGGGCGGGCTGGGTATTCTGTCCGTCCCGGATGAGCGAGATTCTTTTCATATACGGGGTGGTTAACAATGAACATCGTAGTTCTCGGCGCGGGGGCAGTGGGAAGTGTGCTCGGCGGGCTTCTCGCACTTCAGAAACACGATGTGTTGTTCATCTGCAGAAAACAGCACGCCGAAACCCTGAACGAAAATGGCGGGTTGCGGCTACGCTCTGCGACGGGGGACTACCTCGCCGACCTGCGGGCGGCGACCAGCCTGTCCCAGGGAGATTTCTCCGAAGACA
>CAYUDF010000700.1:0-2405 GCA_964443465.1 uncultured bacterium | reverse complement strand
CGTTTGGTGTCTCGGTGCCCGAAAACAGCGGGGTTTTTTTCTACGAGTCGGTGACTGGGGATGCCGCTACCACGGTCGTTAATGGATATCACCAGACAACAATTACGATCGAGGATTTTGGCGGATGTATGATCGATTCCGTGATGGTGACGTTGAATGGTGTGGGTATTGGCTACGCCCAGATGAATGTCAGAAGCCCCGATCTGGTCACCAACGCCGGGAGCTACGGGATCGTCGATATAACGGATTTGAGTACATTCACGATAGGATATCCCAACGAGTATTCAAGTTGCAAAGATTACACCACCGCGTACGGTGTGCTCGATATAATGGATTTCTCCATATTCAGCCAGCACTACCTTTGCCAGCATTCGGGAGGCAGTAGCGCGCCCGCTCGGGAGTCTCTGGTCAGCAGCGGATCGGTGCAACTCGATTTTACCGAAGTAGCGCCGCTGAATGGGGAACGAATTGTAACCGCACAGGTGTTGCTCAAGAACGTCGAACCGTTTTCGGTGATGTTTCTTGCGCTCCGTGTCAACAATCCGGACCTGTCCTTTCGCGAGTGGAACAAAAACCCGGACTATTCCAACACCGTACTATGCACACAGATAGAAAAAAACGGTCACAATGAGATCGTCGTAGGTATCGTCGGCGGGAAGAACATCCCCGGATATACTCTGGATCTGGGGTCCATTGAACTAGATGTAAACACCACAAGTCCGCTTGATCTGGGCATTAACGATGTTGAGCTGGTGATTGCCGATCTTCTCGCGACCGGCGGAGCGCAGATGACGATATCCGCGTCGAATCTTGTAAAAACCGTTACGCAGCCGGAGTATCAAAACGCTCTGGCTCAGAACTATCCGAATCCGTTCAACCCGAGTACGACTGTCGCCTATTCCATCAGGGAAAAATCTCACGTCAAACTCTCGATCTATAATGTCCGCGGTGCCCGTGTGCGAACACTCGTTAACGAGTTGCAGACGCCGAGTAACTACCGGGTGCCGTGGGACGGAAAAGACAACTCGGGCACCACGGTTGCGAGCGGGGTGTATTTCTACCGGTTGGAAGCGGGGACTTTCACGGCAACTCGAAAGATGGTGTTGTTGCGTTAGTATCGATTCTTATTGATCCGCACCGGACAGAGTATGTGTTTACCGGTGGTATGGCAGTAAAATAGAAGTCGATAAAGACGTCGTATAAGATCCACAAGTACTCCTATAAAATCATCGAGGATAAAATGTCTCTTAAAGTCGAAGTTTCAGCCGGTGAATTTCTGGACAAGTTGACCATCCTGAAAATCAAGACGGAGCGGATCCAGGACACGGCCCAGCTCCGAAATATAAACTACGAACTGGACGTCCTGCGGCAGGCCTGGGTGGATTCACCCCTCAGCCAGAAGGACGTATCCCTGGATTTGAAAGATCTGAAAGAAGTCAACGAAAAGCTGTGGGATATCGAGGACCGGCTCCGGGGGATGGAGGCTCGAAAGCAGTTCGATGACGAATTCGTGCAACTGGCCCGGTCGGTGTACCGGCTCAACGACAAACGCGCCGCCATCAAACGCAGGCTCAATGAACTGTTCGGTTCCAAAATGGTCGAGGAAAAATCCTACACCGACTACGAATCAACCGACGACTAGTTCTAATCCTCTTCCCCGGTGAGCGCATTGATGCGGCGATCCACGAAGTTTTTCATCGCCGGGTCGATCTCCACGCACTTCCGATACAGTTCAATCGCTCTTTCGGTATCACCCGCGCCGGCCGCGATGCCGGCCAGTTGCCACCACGCGTTGACCATGCCGGGATACAGCGTGGTTTGAAACTCCAGTATTTCTACCGCTTTTTCAGTCGATCCACCGTTCATCAACTCAACCGCCGAAAACGTCATCACTATTTCAGCGGGCGCAACCTCGAAACCATATCGACCGGACAGGCTTCCGTAGAAAGCATTGATCTCGTCCAGGCTGCCAAACGGCTGGTCCATCGGGTGATAGTAATCCGCAAACAATCCCGCCAATCCCTCTTTTAATCCCGTCGGCGGAATAAAATCGTCGTTGTCGACCAGCTTGTTGAGGCGGAGATCAAACCCCTTGTCGGCCGCGGTTGCGGCCAACTGTGCGAAACGATCGATCTCACTGATATCTTCGGACGAATCGTCGATATCATCGTATGTAATAAAGAAATACTTGTTCAGCGATTTCTGGTTTTGATAGAACTTATCGGCCCGGTCAAACAACAGTTCGTTGCTCTGCGGATGGACCAGGGGATTGTTGAGAATAAACGCGTCAAACAAGTCGGTGTGGTACTGCAGCGTATAAAGGCAGAACACTGCTCCCGCCTGGGGTCCGATCACGATCCGGTACCCGGCTGTCCGATAGTTTTTTTCAACAAACGGAAATACTT
>CAYUDF010000699.1:0-2405 GCA_964443465.1 uncultured bacterium | reverse complement strand
GTACCCGAAGACGGATCACAACACGAACAGACCATCGGCACGCTGGGTATCTGGGCGTTTGAAACGGGAAACCGCCTCGGGCTGCTGCCCATGTTCGATTCCACGCCGCCGGGATTTATAGATTCGCAGGGAATCGGCGGTTACGGAGTGATGGCCTACGGGCTGTGGAACGCCGAGGGATTTGTTCCCGCGTTTCCGTGTGTCTTCAACCGCCTCATCGCGGGCTGGGTCGATCCGCAAACGGTCGACGCCGAAACATCCGGGCTTGTTCTGACCGATATCAATTCACAAAACGCAAGTGACACGGTTTGTGTGCGGATTCCGATAACTGAAAACGAATATTACCTGGTTGTAAACCGTGTGCACGACGAAAATTTCGACAGCCTTTTCACATTCGAAGACAGCGACAGCAACCTGATTCCGAGCAACGACGAGTCTCTCGACGGAGCGGAATTTGACTTTTTCCTGACAGACCTCACCAACCCGTCGGTCGTCAGGTACTTCCCCGAATACGGGTTCAACGTGCTGTTGCGACATGCCGGATCCGGGATATACATCTGGCACATCGACGAGAATGTGATACGACAGAATACCGAACTGGGATACCTGCCCAATGACTTTGTGACCCGCAAAGGCGTCGACATGGAAGAAGCGGACGGAGTCCAGGACATGGACGGACCCGGCGGCAGCTTTTTCATTTTTGGTAACCACTTCGATTCTTTCCGTTCCGGAGACGGTAACGCCTTTACATTCGGGCCCGCCACGAATCCCAATTCATATTCGAACGGGGGCGTGGATACGGGAATCCTGGTCAGCAATATTTCCGGCATTGGTCATACCATGACCTTTGATCTCATGCGCTCAACCGCCTACGAAGAGAAACGTGTCCGGTGGACTGCGATGGGCGAAGCCCAACCGGCCACCGCTGCGGATATCGACGGTGACAATACACCGGAACTGGTGGTCCTCGCCGATACCGGTTGTGTTTATGTTTTCAACGCCGACGGTACGGAGTACTTCGATGCCGATGTGGATCCCACCACGATTGATCCCTATATCGTCGTGCCGGGCGCTTTGTGGACGGGACCTCCCGCTCTGGGCCAGATGGACAGCGACCCCGGAGACGAGATCGTGGCGACGGCCAAAGACGGCCGTCTGTTTGTGTGGAAAAGCGACGGTTCCGAGTTGACCGACGGTGACAACAATCCGCTCACCGAGGGTGTGCTGTTTGCCGCCCTGCCTGTGGTCGCCCCGCCGATGCTGCTGGACTTCAATAAAGACGGCGTACACGACGTCACCGTAGTGGAATCAGGAAACGACTCACTTTATGTTTCATTCGTGGCGCCGGACGGATCCAGTTTCGTGCCCACCGGTCCGACCTTCGGGCCGTTGTGGCCCTACGCGGTCAGGGGGCAGTCAGCGAAACCCCTCGCCGTGGCCAGAACCCGTATCGGGGAAACAGTTGGCCAGACAGGAATCGTCCTTGTGTGGACGGACACGCTGGACGCTTCCGCGCACATCAGCCACACGCCGGTTATGTGGAGCGGCGGTGTTGCGCCGGTCGGCGAACCTGCCGCCGAGGGCTGGTTTTATTCGTGGGCCCTCGGAAACAGTCCGCCGTCGACACCCGCATCGGGGGACATCGATGCCGACGATTTTGACGAGGTGGTCCTTACTACGGGAAACGTTGTTAGAATCTTCGAAGAGGGAACCGGATCGAATTCCCCCAATACAGCGGGATTGAGAACCACAAATGCGTCCGCGCCGGCGCTGGGTGACATTGACCTCGACGGCACGCTGGAGATCGCCGTCTGGGACGAAGAATTCATGTATATGCTCAAATCAAACGGAGCCATGGTCACCAACTGGCCGCGCCGGATCAGGTCGGAGCTGGCCGAAGGCCTGCCTCCGACTGTCATCAACCGTGTCAACGAGACTCCGGTGGTGGGAAATTTTGACGGTGACAGCGGTGTCGAGGTGATATTTCCGGTCCAGGAGGGATCGTTGTTCGGGTTCGAACACGACGCCTCCACGTTGTCAGGATTCCCCCGGGTCGGTCCCGCGGGAGTCAAAGTGACGCCGACGATAGCGAAACTGGGCGGGTCCACCGGGTATAGCCTGGTGAGCACAGGATTCATCGAAGAGATCGCTTTTTTCGACAATGTTGTCGATACGGTCAGCGGTGTTGGATCGATGACGATGGCCATACAGAGTCTGCCGGGTACGGACGTAAACGATACACATTACTGGCCGGGTTTCCAGCGGAACAACCTGCGACAGGGAATGGTAATCAAAAGCGTACCGCTCAAGTCGGGCGCCGGTGTGATCGAGCAGAACAGTTTTTATATTTATCCCAACCCGGTTACGGGCGGCATCGTACACGCGAGGGTGACGTTAAACGCCGC
>CAYUDF010000698.1:0-2412 GCA_964443465.1 uncultured bacterium | reverse complement strand
AATCGGGTGCGTTTTACGCAGTAGTGAAGATCAGTGCAGTCGAACGATCGGCAGCAACGACTGGTGGGTCCAGTCCATAAGACTTTCGATGCCGGGGATGACGCCGCTGGGGCCAAAACCCAGCCAGAGGGCGACGAAAACGGCGAAAATAAGAACGATCCTGACGCCCACGTCGTCGAAGACGGGGGCCTCATCCCCGGCCTTCTTGAAGTACATCACCACAATGACACGCAGGTAATAGTACAACGACAACGCGCTGTTGAGCACGCCGATCACAACCAGCCAGATGAGGCCTTTGGACACGGCGGCGCTGAAGATATAATACTTCGCAAAAAATCCCGCCGTGGGTGGAATACCGGCCATCGTAAACATGAACAAAACCATCGCCAGACCGAGGAACGGACGCCTTAATCCCAACCCCGCCAAGTCATTGATTTCCAGCCCCCGGGTGTCGCTGTTGCGTTCCGTGGCGCTGATCAGCGCAAACACGCCAAGTGTCACAAACGCATATACGGTGGTGTAAAACATAACCGCCGAGGCGGCGGTTGTGTTTTCAATGGTGATCGCCGCCATACCCACCATGATGTATCCGGCATGGGCGATACTCGAAAACGCCATCATTCGTTTGATGTTGCGCTGGACGAGCGCGGTGATGTTGCCGATCGTCATCGTCAGGACAGACAGTACGATCAGGATGGCGACCCAGTGCGGACGGCTGGGCATAAAAGCCATGTAAAACAGCCGGAGGAACGCCGCAAAAGAAGCTGCTTTGACGGCCGCCGCCATAAAGCCGGTGACCGGCGTCGGAGCTCCCTGGTATACGTCGGGTACCCACATGTGGAACGGTACGGCGGCAATCTTAAAAACAAATCCCACCATCACCAGTCCAACAGCCAGCAGGAAGGGAGGATACTTCGCCACTTCCCGCGCGGCGACCTCGATCGCCATGCCCTTATAATTGAGCGTGCCGAGTATTCCGTAAAGAAGCGACATCCCGTACAGAAAGAAAGCCACGGCAAACGCGCCCAGAATGAAGTACTTCATCGCCGCTTCGTTGGCCAGAAAATCCCTGCGGCGGGAACCGACCATTACGTAGATGGGGATACTCATCAATTCGAGCCCCACAAACGTCGATACGAGGTCGTAGGCGGAGACGAGAACAAACATCCCCGACACGGCGAAAAACAGCATCGCGAGCCATTCGGCGCGGCCAATACCGAACCGGTCCATGTAACCGGACGACATGAAGATGGTCCCCAGCGAACAAACCGTAAAAATCCCGGTAAAAAACAGGGCAAACTTGTCAACGATCACCATGCCACCGAGTAATGGCCAGGACGGCGTTGTCCACAGGTAAACGATTAGTACCAGGACACCGGCATTTATCAACACGGCGACGGCTCGCTGTACGGCGGAAATCGTTTTTGTGACTGCACCCCAAAGCAGGAACAAACAGCCTGCGAATACCAGCAGGAACAGCGGTGCGAGCTGAACCAGAACGGAAGAATCCACTACGGGCATCATCGGTGCGTCCCCCCTTCCGCCTTTTTGTCGTTTTCGGCTGTTTCTGCATCCTTTGACCCCGTATCATGTCCCGGGTCACCGCTTGTATCCGGTTCATATTCCGGCGGTGAAGGCAGCGTCACTTCGAAACCCTCCGGTACGTCCGGACCGGCGGCCGAGCGATAAGCGTTCATCTGCTCGACGAACTGCTTCACAGACGGTTCCATCCGGCTGATAAACGGTTTCGAATAAAGCCCCATCACAAACACCATCAGAATCAGCGGGGCGAACACACAAATTTCGCGAAAGGACAGATCCTTGAGGATTTTGTTTTCTTCGTGTTTCACTTCGCCGAAAAAGACACGCTGGTACATCCAAAGCATGTAAATAGCGCCCAGGACAACACCACTTGCCGCGAGAATGCCGTACAACGGGTTGGCTTCGTACACGCCAACGAGGATCATGAATTCTCCAACGAAGCCGTTCAGGGGCGGCAGTCCGATGGAAGAAAGCGTAAAAATCATAAAATAAACCGCGTACCAGGGCATCACGCTGCTTAATCCGCCGTAGTCGGCGATCAGCCGCGTGTGCCGACGTTCGTACACGACACCCACCAGGAGGAACAATGCGCCGGTGGAGATACCGTGGTTGAGCATCTGGTAGATCGCGCCCTCAACGGCCTGCGTGTTGAGCGCAAACAGACCCAGCATGACAAATCCGAGGTGGGACACGGACGAATACGCCACCAGTTTTTTGACGTCCTTCTGGACCATGGCAACGCACGCGCCGTAAATAATCCCGATAATCGCCAGAATCGAAATCAGTGGAATAGCTTTTATCGCCGCTTCCGGAAACATCGGCATGGCAAACCGGATGTAACCGTAGGTACCCATCTTCAGCAGCACACCG
>CAYUDF010000697.1:0-2414 GCA_964443465.1 uncultured bacterium | reverse complement strand
CACCTTGTTCCGGCCCCCTGTGTCAGGGTAGTTGTCGCGCCAGTTAGGTAGTCATCCGGTCGCTATCGCAAGCTTAGCTTCGGTCGCGGATGGTTCCTGCTATAATTAGGCCAATAACAAGAATCGTGGGGACAAGAATGAAGCATTCCACGACACGCCGCCGGTTCGTAGTAGCCGCGATCACTTTTTCCGGGCTCGCGTCGGCCACGATCGGTGTCTCTGTGCTGCGGCTCAGCGCAGCCTGGGCTCGTGACGACGACGTCGACGAAGATACTCGCCTGGCCATGGTGCGGCTGGCGCGGCTCCTGTATCCACATGATGAAATTCCAAACAGCGTCTACGCCGAGGTCCTGGATGATGCGCTATCGGCGACCGCCGACAGCAATGGTTCGTTCGCGAAGACCCTGGCCGCCGCGGAAGCAGCACTTGACGCCCGAGCCGACGGAGACTTTTTAGAGCTCGAGGAGGCCGAGCAGATTGCGGCATTGCGCGCTGTCGAAAGCGAGGATTTCTTTGTTGCAATCCACGGAGTCGTCGGTTACCGCCTCTATAACAACGCAACCGTGTGGCAACACATCGGCTATGAAGGGCCTTCATATCAGGAAGGAGGTTACCTGCATCGTGGTGCCGGCGACATCGACTGGTTAGACGAGGGCGAGTGATGGCACGCACCTACGCATTGGCGGATGATTCAGTCGTAGTCGTCATTGGATCAGGTGCGGGTGGCGGTACGCTGTCGAACGAACTGGCACAAAAGGGTATCGATGTCGTTTGTCTCGAAGCCGGTTCACGACTTGCGCTAACCGATATCGAAAACGATCCGGGACTGATGAATCAGCGAATGGGTTGGAATGACAGACGGTTAGGGCCGCCCGTGTGGCTGTGCAAGACCGTCGGTGGCACCACTATGCGATGGTCCGCTATGGCACCGCGCTTCCAGGAGCACGAGTTCAGGGCGAAGACCACTTATGGTCATCTGCAAGATACGACACTTATCGACTGGCCCCTGACACTTGCAGAACTCGCACCCTATTATGATAAGGCCGAATTTAATATGGGTGTCTCCGGTACGCATGACATTCCGCCTTCGTTCGAAACAAGCAATTACAAAGTTCTTAGGACCGGTGGAAGGAAGATCGGATACAAGGAGATCACCACCACCCGTACCGCGATTAACCCCGTCGCCCGGGACGGCCGGCCGGGCTGTCTGCAAATCGGTTTTTGCAATTCAGGCTGCAGGATTGGCGCCAAGTGGTCTACGCTTTATAGCGAGATCCCGAAGGCGGAATCAACGGATCATTTCGAACTGCGCACGAACGCCATGGCCTTGAAAATAGTCCACGACGATACAGGTTCAGTAACTGGCGTCGTCTATAAAGACACAGACGGAAATACCGTCGAGCAAAAAGCAAGGGCAGTAGCCGTCGCCGGCAACGTCGTCGAGACGACACGGCTGCTGCTGAATTCGGAATCCAGCAAATTCCCTGACGGACTGGGTAACTCGACGGGCCACGTGGGACGCAATTATATGCGCCACGTGTTCAGCGTGATTTTTGCGTTGATGCCGAAGCCGGTGAATTTTCAACGGGGAACACGGATTTCGGGATTTATCATGGATGAGAAATACCACAAACCGGAACGCGGATTTGCCGGGGGCTACTACATCGAGACCCTGTCGCAAGATCCAGCTGGTGTGCTGAATTTCTATGGCGATTGGGGTGAACCAGCAGCTGCAGTGATGGAGCGATACACGCATTTAGCGGGCGTGTTTGTTACGGGCGAGGATCCGCCACAGGCGAGCAACCGGATTAATTTACACTCCACCGAGCGGGACGAATCGGGATTGCCGGTGCCGGTTATCAATTATGCGTTGCATCCGAACAGTGAAACGATGCAGCAACACGCAAATAGCAAGACCACGGGATTGTTCGAGTCGCTTGATGGTGAGGTTGTTAGCGCATCGCAAGGGGTACTTGTCGGATGCCACAATATGGGTGTCGCGCGCATGAGCGAGAAGCCCGAAGACGGCGTCACGAATCGTTACGGACAGGTGCACGATATCCAGAACCTGTTCGTCTCGGACGGCAGCGTATTCACATCGAGCGCGGCGGCGAATCCGACGCTCACGATCGTGGCACTCGCGATCCGCCAGGCTGAGCACATAGCGGAGCGCATGAAACACCGCGAGCTGTAAACCACGATTTGTCGCAGGAACTGGGGGCGAACCAATTTCCCAGCTTTCTCTGTGCCCACTTTGGTGCCCAACCCAAGATCACCTACCAGCACTCAAGAGCATCTACCGGATCGCAAATCTTATGCGTTACGTGCTCTTGGGATATCTTGGGTCATGCTGGGTTGTGAAATCTGTTCACTGAAAATCCGCGTGTCGGTGGTTCGATTCCGCCCCTGGCCAC
>CAYUDF010000696.1:0-2418 GCA_964443465.1 uncultured bacterium | reverse complement strand
ACTTTCCGTTTCGTAATCGAAAAGAACAAACAAACGGTTGTAGGTCCAACCGGACGCGCTCAGGGTCAGGACGCGGCCATCGATTTTACGGCTGTACACGGCAGCCAGATCAACGAGAGGTCAGTAGGCGACCGCAACCGGCACACCTCCGATGAATTCATCCACGACCTCGTGTTTTACGATGTCCAGCTTGACGTACGCCCTGGGATCTCCCTTGATCGAAACACCGAGAACTTTATAGGGCATATCATCCGGCGGATAATTTCTGTCTCCCGGACTGAGCAGCGGCGGCTCGATCAATGGCTGGATAGCGTAGGGCCCCAGACCGAATTCGAATCCGGTCACCACCATATCGTAGTTGGCTACGGCGGTGGTAATGTCCCATTCCTTGCCCGTTTGATCGACAAGAACCACCGGGGCTCCGGCCTCTTGAGCTATTTCTTCCACGTTCACGTCGGTCGTGCTGCAACCGCTCACAGTAAAGCTTGAGACCAGCAACGCCACCGTCAAAACAAGAAAAAGATAAAAAGGAATGATTCCGAAATTGCCGGATCCGGCCGTTCGGACAGTTACGACGGGACCGGGCGGGCGAGAATTCAGTTTCATGGAAAATCCCCCGTTCAAGTGAACAGACTGTGTTTGAGAAACACCCGGGGTGGGTAGACCGCTTCCGTGATGGGTCGTCTGAGACGTCAATCGCTTACAAAATTGAACAACCTGTTGCCGTTAAAAGAATTTCCGTAAGATACGGCGTCATTTTACGTCTGATTCTGTAACATGAATTAGAAAAGCAGCCCCAACCACAATGAGAAATACCCGGGAGGAATTCCTATGAAAACCAAAAACTTTTTGACCATCCTGGCGGTTGCGCTCGTCGCGCTCACCGCGCAATCCGCTTCAGCCGCTGACAGTTACGCGATCGACACTGCACATTCATCGGTCGAGTTTTCCGTAAAACACATGATGGTTTCCAACGTCAAGGGTACCTTCGACACCTTTACGGGTTCGATTATGATGGACCCTGAGAACATCGAAAACTCTTCGGTCGACATCTCCATCGACGTGGCCAGCGTCGATACCCGCAACCAGAAACGCGACGATCACCTGCGCAGCGCGGATTTCTTTGATGCTGCAAATCACCCCGCGATTACCTTCAAAAGTGATAAAGTGAAGAAAAAGGGAGACGGTTACATCGTTTCCGGTACGCTGGTAATGCACGGGGTGTCAAAGAAAGTGGAAATCCCGTTTATCCTGAACGGCCCGGTGCAGAATCCGTGGGGACAGACCGTTATCGGCATCGAACTGGATTACAAGCTGGCCCGCAAGGACTACGGTCTGGAATGGAACAAGGCCATGGATAACGGCGGGGTTGTGGTCGGCGATGACGTTAAAATTGAGATAAATATCGAAGCTACCAAATCGTAGCGCTCCCCCCCAGAAACAGAGCCGGGGTTATTCGATCTACCCAAATCGAATAGCCCCGCGCGACCCGACCGCAAGATCTCGTAACTACCTATATATAGGCCTGTTACGCTTTATTTATCCATCTGCATCTACGATCCAAAGTGCTTGACCCCCCCGTCCGCTTCCTATAGAATCCGCGTTAATGAATCCGGGCCGCGTGCCCGGCACTAATAAAATGTATATTTCTCACTTTTTCAGCGCTCCACATACATCCAACTATCGTTATTTCATCCACTTGGGATGTTGGTGTTCTCTTTTATGGTCTGAGGCGCACCTGTCGGAGCGATTTCCTGTTTCAAGGAGGCAGATTTCATGATCGATTCCCTGATCACATTCGGCCCATGGGTGGGTGTGCTCGGCATGGTCGTCGTTGCGGTTAACTTCTTTCGGGTCACACGTTACCCGCCGGGTAACGAGGTCATGGAGAAGATCGCCCGCCAGATCTACGTGGGCGCAATGACATTCCTCAAACGGGAGTACACGATTATCGCCGTCTTTATGGTCGTTATTTTCATCGCGCTGTTCATATTGCTCGGCAAGTGGACCGCGATCGCCTATCTGGCCGGTGCTTTGTGCTCGATGCTGGCCGGTTATATCGGTATGCAGGCGGCCACCCGGACGGCAACTCGCACAACCCAGGCAGCCAAAGACGGCGGAATATCGCTGGCGCTGCAGGTCTCCTTTACCGGCGGATCGGTGATGGGGCTCACCGTGGCATCTCTGGGTGTCATCGGGCTGGGCTTCTTCTTTATGTTCCTGAAACACGATCCGCAGAACGCGCCGCTGATCATCAACGGATTCGCCATGGGTGCTTCATCCATCGCGTTGTTCGCGCGTGTGGGCGGCGGCATCTACACCAAAAGCGCCGATGTCGGCGCCGACCTGGTGGGCAAGATTGAAGCAGGGATTCCGGAAGACGACCCGCGTAACCCCGGTGTCATCGCCGACAACGTG
>CAYUDF010000695.1:0-2419 GCA_964443465.1 uncultured bacterium | reverse complement strand
TATCAAGGTGCTGGCTAAAATCTCGCGACTGCTCAACCACGGCGATTTCCGCGAGAATTTGCGGACGGCTTCCGACGCCGACGCGGTGCTTGGCGTTTTCAGACGCTTCGGTGACAAGTAGTGCCACACCGGATCGCGGCTCATTCGCCGTTTCCTCGATGATCGGCATTCTTCCGACCGGTTACCCGAATAACAATTCGAGGCACAAATTGAACAGACTGAAAATTCTGACGTTGATAATGTACGTACTGTTGATATTCTTCATGTCAACACGTACGTCTTTTCAACCCCCGGGCCCGGATTTTGAATTGAAGGACAAGCTGGCCCACGCGGCGGAATACTGTCTGCTGGGGTTGTTGCTTTTTAGCGGGATCGGATGGACGGTGAGCCGATCAAAAGGTATTACGTTTTTGTTTCTTTTTGCCGTTGGTGTCAGCATCGGAGCGCTCGACGAACTCCTGCAGAGTTATGTCCCCGGCCGCGATATGGATATGTGGGACTGGGTCGCGGATGCGGTCGGAGTGGCCGCTGGTGTCGGGTTTTGTGTGGTCGCCGGGTTCGGCAACCGTCAACGGAAAGCGGAAGCGCAAAACGGATAATCTAACAGGTCGATCGAGGAGAGATCATGAAATACGCGCGCCCGCGCGGTACCCAGGACATTATCCCGCCGGAGATCAACACGTGGCACGCCGTTGAAAATGTTTTCCAGCGGGTATTCGATGCTTACTGCTACAGCGGAATCCGTACCCCCGTTTTTGAATCAACGGACCTGTTTGTCAGGGCCGTCGGAGAAGAGACGGACATCATCTCCAAGGAGATGTACACGTTTACCGACCGAAAGGGAAGGAGCCTTACGCTTCGCCCGGAAAACACCGCGTCGGTTATTCGCGCATATCTCGAAAACGGCATGCACCGTCTCGGCGGAATCCAGCGGTTGTTTTATTTTGGCCCGATGTTCCGCTACGACCGGCCGCAGGCGGGAAGGTACCGCCAGTTTCACCAGGTTGGCGCCGAAGCGATCGGCAGTTTGAATCCGGCGCTGGATGTCGAATTGATACAGATTGTCATCGACGCGTTTCAGACTCTCGGTTTTAAAAATATTGAACTGAGGATTAATACCGTGGGGACTCCGGCCTCGCGCGGCCCTTACGGGAAAGTCCTGCTCGAAGCGATCGAAGCGATTGGTGATGTTTTGTCCGCGCAGGCCCTGCAGCGTTACAGGAACAATCCGTTACGGATCTTCGACTCCAAGGACTACGGAGAATCCCTGAAAAACAAGCTGCCCGTGATTACCGATTTTCTGCCGGCGGAGGAACTGGACCATTACGCCAAAGTCAAACAGCTGCTCGAAACGGCGGGGATTCCATACGCAGAGGATCCGTTCCTGGTCCGCGGCCTGGATTACTACACAAAAACGGTTTTTGAGGTTTATCACGAAGAGCACGGCGCGCAGAGCGCGCTTTGTGGTGGCGGTCGGTACGACGATCTGATCGAACAGTGCGGCGGCCCGGCAACGCCGGCGATTGGATTCAGCGTGGGACTCGAACGCGTGATCGCCTCGCTGCCCGACAACAGCCCAGCTGTTGGAGTTGAGGCCCCTGTGGATTTCTATCTCGTCTGCGCCGACGAATTGTCGGCCGGCCGGGCGCTTGCCGTCGCAAAAGAACTGCGCCGGTTCGGAAACACCGAAGTCGATCTGACGGGACGCTCCGTGAAGAAACAATTAAAAGCGGCTTCAAGAAAAAAGTTGATCTCCGTGGTGGTGGTTGGCAGCGACGACCAGGGAACAGTTTTGTGGAAAAATACATCGGACCGTACAGAGGAACGGATCGCGGATGGTTCCGTCGGGGACCGCGCGCGAACGGCCCGGGAGAAAGGAAAGGGTTGACGGGTGAGTAAGCAAGGATACTGGCTTCCGTT
Organism: uncultured bacterium; assembly: GCA_964443465.1. Classification (GTDB taxonomy): domain Bacteria; phylum Krumholzibacteriota; class Krumholzibacteriia; order WVZY01; family JAKEHA01; genus CAYUDF01. The sequence continues at coordinate 499 of CAYUDF010000695.1, read as the reverse complement.
CAGTCGCTCGCACACTTGCGGGGAATTGAACGAGCAGAACAACGGCGACACCGTTCGCCTGATGGGATGGGTGGAACGGTTGCGTGACCTGGGCGGCTTGAAGTTTATCAGCCTGCGGGACCGCTACGGGACAACGCAGCTGATCGTCGATACGGAAAGCGCCGAGCTGGCCGAACCGGCCAAACAACTCCGGATGGAAGACGTGATCGCGGTTGAAGGGCAGGTGGGCAAGAGACCGGAAGACATGCAGCGCTCCAGTACGGTCTCGGGTGCGATTGAGGTTTCGGTACAGAAACTGGTTGTGCTCAACAAATCAGAAGTTCCGCCGTTTACCATTACCGACGAGGTGAAAGCCAACGAAGACCTCCGGTTGAAGTACAGGTATCTCGACCTGCGCCGCCGCCCGATGAAAGAAAAGATCGAAATGAGGCACCGCGTAATCCTTGCGATCCGGAATTTTCTCGACACCCGCGGTTTCCTCGAGATCGAAACGCCGATG
>CAYUDF010000694.1:0-2420 GCA_964443465.1 uncultured bacterium | reverse complement strand
CAGACGGTTCACGCCCCGTCGGTCAGCGCCAGCGGATCGATTTACTTTACGGGTCTGAAACGGCTACGCCACGTTGACGGCGAGTACTTGCCCGCGGAAAGATTGACACCGGACACCAACGGGAGTCACCCCGCTGTATCTCCTGACGAGGACTTTGTGGTGTTCAGTGTGCGGCGAGACGGCGGTGTCGGCGGCAAAGACCTCCATGTGATTTTTCAAAAACCGGATGGCTCGTGGACAGGCCCCCTGAACCTGGGTGATACTGTCAATGCTGAGGGAAACGAAAGCAGTCCCACGTTGTCAAACGACGGACGGTTCCTGTTTTTCTCCCGGCGTGGTGACATCTGGTGGGTGGACACCGCCGTCATCGAAGCGGTTCGCCCCGAACCCGCGCAGGACTAACCACCACGGAATGTGGAAATGAGTCTTGATGAGTGAATTCATAGCGTGGAACAGCCAGCCACTCGAAAAGTGGGCCGAACGTTACGCCGAAGGCGCGTTTGTGGACCTGGCCGGGCGTCGAACCCACTTTGTCGTTCGAGGTCAGGGCCATCCCGTGGTGCTGATTCACGGCTTCAACATGGATTCCAATACGTGGTTCAGAAACCTCGACCGGCTGTCGGCCGATTTCAAGGTATACGCCCCTGACTTGTGGGGGCAGGGGTTCAGCACACGGCAGCCCCTGGACTACGGGTACGACCTGTTCGAAGAACAGGTCCGGCTTTTTATGGATGCGGTCGGTATCGAAAAAGCTTCTGTCGTGGGCCATTCCATGGGCGGGGGCACCTCAATCGTGTTCGCCCTGAAAAACCGCGACCGGGTCGACAAACTGGTTTTACTCGATTCCGCGGGTCTGCCAACGCCATTACCGTTTCGATCAAAGATATTCAAGCTTAAGGGTGTCGCTGAATTTCTGCTGTCACTTCGCACCGACCGGGTTCGCCGGAAAAACCTCGGAGACTACTGGATATACCACCGGGACTCGCTGACGGAGGACGTCTACCAGAGATTCGTCCGCTGCCAGAAGATCGAGGGGTCAACAGAAGCGCTGCTTTCGATCCTGCGAAAGAACTTTTTCAACACGTTACAAAACGAGATCCGGGACCTGGGAACACTTGATATCCCCACGCTGATTGTGTGGGGGCGTAAAGATACATCTCTTCCGCTTCGCTGCGGTGAAGAAATGAACCGTCTCATACCACATTCGACTCTGACAATCCTCGACAGGGCCGGCCATCTGGCCAACTTCGACCGACCGGACACCTTTAATCGGGTGTTACGCGATTTCCTGGAGAAATAAGCCTCAACGGAGGCTATCCACTTGTAACCGCATATAATACAACTGGATACATAGCCGCCCCCTGGAGAACCGAAGATAGTTGATCAATATCAGATGTTCGGGTACAGTAATAAGCAATTACGAACCACTTTCTATTCATCATCACCGCCTGCGGTCGGCGGCCATAAGTCATTTCAGGCACTTGCCTTACGGTGCCACTAGCTGACCGCGTTTAATCTATCCTGTTTCGCGCGCATTTCTCCAATGGGGGGCCCGCCATGTTATCGTCTCAACGATCAAACTGGCTTCACTCGACGAATCACGTCCTTTTTGTACTCATTATAGTGGCGTTCGCTGCAGTCTATATTTGCTCACCAACCAGGGCGGTGGCGCAACCCGGCCACACGGTCGTGGTTGACGGCGACATCGCCGTGGTGGGCACGCCGTGGCAGGACGGGTATACCGGGGCAGCCCATATCCTCCGGCGCTCGGGAGACAACTGGGATATCGAACAAACTCTCGCCGTCGGCAGTGACTACGGCCAGTTCGGAAAATCAGTCGCCGTCAACGGTGACATCATTGCCATCGGGGCGCCGTGGCACGATCTGATGCGCGGGGCTGTCTATGTATACGAACGTGACGGCCGCGAATGGAAACTCCGGCAGACACTAACCTCCGGCGACGCGACACCGGACCAACGGTTCGGTGCGACGATTGAATTCCGCGACGGCGCGCTGATCGCCACGACACAAGACGCATCGGCCTATCGGTTTGATTTGAGCAACGACCAGTGGGTATCAAGCGGGCGCGAAAACGTTCAAGCACAAAAGATAGCCGCAGACAATCAGACACTATCAAGCGATCAGACAACAGAGATTATCGAGACACTCGGTAACCGCTTCGATCCGCCGCCGGTGTTTGCAAGCGCCGCCGGCGACAGTCTCGAATGGGTCACCGCCTCCGACGGCGTGTGGGAAGACCGCACGGAGATCAAATGGTCTTCCGTCGACGGCGACGCGATCATCTACAAGATCCACCGCGATAACGTGCTCATTTCGATGGCTTCGAGCCAGGACTCGCTGTACCGCGACACCACCGGCGATCGTGGTGTTACTTACAACTACTGCGTCGTTCTCGTGGA
>CAYUDF010000693.1:0-2422 GCA_964443465.1 uncultured bacterium | reverse complement strand
CGGAAAACACCACCGCGTTCTCTGGTGGTTCCAGGTAGAGGCCGACGATGTCCTCGAGCTTTTCGGCGAAATTGGGGTCGGAGCTGAACTTAAAGGTCTCGACCCTGTGGGGCTTGAGGCCATGAGCTTTCCAGATGCGCCCTATCGTCGACTTGCTCAAACCAACCGCTTCGGCCATCGATGCGCGGCTCCAATGAGTACGACCTGGTGGTTCTTCTGTTGTTGTCTTTCTGACCACCTCCGCGACCTTCTCTCTGGAAATAATAGGCTTACGGCCCCTTCCGGGTCGATCCTTCCCAAGAGCAGACGCGCCCTCTTCCACAAACCGCTTACGCCAACGGCCAACCGTGTTCACGCCCATTTCAAGCTGCTCAGCGATACGGTCGTTTGTCCACCCGTCCGCAGCCAGCAGAACCACACGTGCACGCCTTACCGCTCTCAGCGCGCTCGTCGGAAATCTCACGATCTTCTCCAGATTCGCTCTCTCGTCACCCGTCAACACGACCTCAACTGCCCGACGCATAATCACCCTCCTATACGGCGTTTAGTATATCATAATCCCCGTCATTTACGGCGCACTACACTAGCTGTCAAGACGAGGCACGGCGAGGACGTACGCAGGTCCGGAGGAACTGACGATCGGATGCCCACTGATGACTGAGACTCGCCGCGGCTGGAGGCCGCGAGCAACTCCGGACCCCCTGTCCTCGGCGAGAATCAGCGATCCGTGGATGTTGGCTGATCGCAATCATGCCAGGCACCTCTTTGTCTAGTTGTCTCACTCAGCGCTAGTCGCTGGCGGCTTGATCGTACGTCCTCGCCGTGCCGCGTCTTGACACCTGCTCCTCCGCATCCAAGACCCTATCAAGTATGCAGAGAGGTGCCTGGCACGATTTCCTACGATTTCCTATGCCGGTTTGGAAGGTGCAGACGGAACGTGTTTTAATGGTTGAGGTCCACGAGCAACGCGACATAACAGAACAGATGGAGGCACGACAATGTATCCATACCACCGGTTCTTCCGAGCCGTATCCCTGATCGTGGCCGCGGCGCTGGCATTGAGTTCGGCTGCAGCCGCTCAGAACAATGAGGTCACCAAGGCATCACCCAGTCTGTTCACAGCCTCCTTCGCCGGAGGTGTCCCGGACTGGACCGCCGAACCGACCATCGTTCGCACCCGGATCGTCGATGTCGATCTCTCCGTTCTCGGCACAACCTCCGCGCCGGCTGCAACCGTTGACATCGATCTGTTCGACGATGTTTCGTTCACGGCCGTCTTCGAACGCACCGAACGTACCGGACTCGGCGGTTTCGCGTGGATAGGACGCCTCGACGGAGTTCGCCACGGCCGGGCGGTGCTCGTTGTCCACAAAGGGCTGCTGGCGGCCAGCATTTCCATGCCCGGGGCCTACTACGAAGTGGTCAGCGCCGGCAACGGCTTCCACGCCATCCATGAGATCGACCAGTCCGCATTCCCACCCGAAATGCATGAAATTCAAAGCCCTCCACAACCGGAGAAAGAGCGCACGGATGGCCCCGCGTTGGTTGACACCTGTCAGCAGATTCGGGTGCTCGTGCCCTACAGCCCGGAGGCCCGCGCCGCCGCGGGAGGGGTTGCAGCCGTGGAGAGCCTGGTCGCCCTCGCTGTGACTGAGACCAACCAGTCCTACGTCAACAGTGGTCTGGTCCAACGCATCGTTCTGGCGCACGCGATGGAGACCGCTCCCGGCGATGCGGCCAACAGCTTCTCCACCGACCTCTACGCTCTGAGCAATCTCGCGGACGGCGTCTTTGACGACGTCGACGCGGCTCGCGAGACCTACAAAGCCGACATGGTGGGGCTGATCATCGAAAACTTCTCGTCGTGCGGTCTCGGCTTCTTGGATTCGTCGGAAGACTCTGCCTTCACGGTGACCCACCGAACCTGCGCGACCGGCTACTACAGCTTCGGTCACGAGCTCGGACACAATATGTCCGCTCGCCATGACTGGTACATCGACGACATCGGCGGCTCACGTGCGGCCCGCAAGGGCTTTGTCAACGTCGCCGACGGTTGGCGCACGGTCATGGCCTACAACAGACTGTGCACGGACCAGGGCGGTTCCTGCACCCGCCTCCCCTACTGGTCGAATCCGAACGTCCTCTATGGCGGCGACTCCATGGGTGTCAGCTCCACCGGACCGACCAATTGCAGTGCTGGTTCTCTCATCCCCGATCCAAGTACCTGCGCCGCCGACAACCGCCTGACTCTCAACAACACGTGCAGCACAGTCGCCAACTTCCGAGTCGGATCCGGAGATACGATCTTCAATGACGGTTTCGAGACGGGCAATACGACGGCGTGGTCGAGTTCAGGATAAGATAAGCGCCACCCATTAGAAGGCGCGTGTCAAGTAGGCAGACCGAATCTGGAAACGAGGGC
>CAYUDF010000692.1:0-2424 GCA_964443465.1 uncultured bacterium | reverse complement strand
CATCTTGCGGGTGGTCGGGTCCAGAATCGCCGATTGCAGCATCCGCTCGGACGGCACCGGGCCGGACGCAGGTGTGATATCGATCCAGTTCTGTGCATGCGTCGGGATTGCTGTCGTCAATAAAAGAATAGTCAGTATGAATCTGGAGGCTAAGGACATGATGTCTCCCTGCATATCGTGAACCGCCCGTTTATCTCGGATAGTTATAGTTAGACGAGTCTAACGTGTTGATATTACGCAGGAATTAAAAAAGTGTGACCGATTGAGGAGAATAAAATTCCGTTGTCGATAAATGAGTTACCGGACCGAATGGATGCCCGAGCGATATTTATTTTCGAATTCGACCAGGTGGTCCATGTGCGGGGGGGCAATGGGGGTGATTTTGGGTGGTGTGCCGTCGGCAAACATCACCTTGCGTTGACCGGCGGGGATGTCCTGCATGTCTCCCGCGTTGATTCCGACGCTGGCCGTGCCTTCGTGAACGCACACGCAGGTGACGGCGCCGTCGCGAAATACGGAGACCAGTGTACCGGTGATGACGATTTCACCCTCGGGGGACTTGATACTCAGCGATCCTCCGCGGAATCCCGGTCCGGTCAGAATACGCAGCTCACCCATCTCGACGCGGGCTTCCGTTGACTTTACAAACCACCTGCCCGGTGTCCCCGGGATCGTCGCCGTTGCCGACGACAGCTGGAACACCGTCGTCTGATCATAGACCAGGTCGATGTCGACACCTTCGGACAACACGATTGAGGCGCCGGGTTTGATCGCGTCGGCGATAGCCTCTCGGTCGGTTGTCTGGAATACCTTCCCGTCCACCGTTATGGTGCCGTCGCCGGTGACGTCGGACAACTCCAGCTTCGGACCGGCGTTAAACACGATGGCAAACGCCATCACAATCGCCAGCGCGGCGGGGATGAGCACACGAATCCATCCCTTGCGCCCGCGCGCCGGTTGCGGCGACGGCTCGGTGGTATCACCCAGACGACCGGCGACAAAGTCCGCCTTCAGCCGGTCGCGAAAACCGGTATCGGCTTCGGCGCGCGGCAGCGATCGAACCAGGTCACTGACCCGTTTCTCCTCGGCCGTCGGTTCGAATTCTTCCCGGTCACTCATTCCAGAAACCTTTCAATTCTTCCGCCAGTTGCGCCAGCGCGCGCGAGTATCGCTTGCGAATTGCCGCCTCGCTGTCTCCCGTCATCTCGGCGATTCGGGCGTGCCGCATGCCGCAGTAATCCCGGAGCAGTACAACGGCCCGGAAGTCCTCGGGCAGCCGTAACAAGGCGGCGTCCACCACACGCGATTTCTCCGCGTCCAGGACGGCGACTTCCGGGTCCGACTCCGGTGTGGCCACCATCCGGCCACCCGTTTGTTCGTCGTCGATCGACACCGATTCTTGCGCCACTTTGTGGTCGCGCGACCGCCACCGGTCGCGGCACACATTGTAGGTGATGACGGTCACCCACGGCAGCGGGTCGCGGTCCGGATCGAGCCGGTCGGCGGCCTGCATGATCTTGACGAACACGTCCTGCGTGACGTCTTCGGCGGTGGTCCGGTCGCCCGTCAGGCGAAGCGCAAGGGAATAGACACGATCGAAACAGTATTCGAAAAACACAGATAACGCCTGGGGGTCGCCATCTCTGACGCCCGTGAGCGTGGACCGGTCCGGTCCGTCTGTTTTCTGCTGCGATCGATCTTCCAATGACCCGCCTCTAGTACGTAAGTACGCCGTTTTTGTGTCCGGATACTGATTACTTACCATCGTACCGGTCTGTTTCATGGGGCGTCAAGGCGTGATTGACGCCGTTTGAGAAACCCGGTCACACCTTTGGCGGCCCGCCGTACTGGATAGGACAACAGCCCCAATTCCATTTATTCAAACCGGAGGTATACCGTGAAACGTATTGTTTTACTTATGGCGGTCTTTGCCCTGCTTGCGGCGGGTTGCAGTAACGACTCGCCCACCGACGCGGACAACACAGACCGCGCGGAATCCGAAAACATGGCGCCCGATACCGAACTCCAGGCGATGTCCGTCCACGAAGACGCCGGCGTACGTGCGGGTGTGCGGACTTATGAAGTGGTGATTGAAAACCTCACACCGGCGACAGGGCCGGGGTCGAGTCAACCGTTTTCACCGCCCGTACTGGCCACCCACCAGCGGCGTGTGAACGTGTGGAAGAAAGGTGCCTACGTGTCGGACGAACTCGCGCAGATCGCCGAAGACGCGGTTAACGGCCCGATGGTCGATAAGCTGAACAACTCGGGAAAGGTGTATGACGTTGTCGAAGGCGGCGGCGTAATCCTGCCCGGTGAGTCTGCCAGCTTCGAGATCCAGTCGTACGGTAGCAGCAATCGTTTGTCCGCCGTATTCATGCTGGTCAATACCAACGACGCGTTCGGCGGTGTGGACGGCCTGAA
>CAYUDF010000691.1:0-2426 GCA_964443465.1 uncultured bacterium | reverse complement strand
ACGGTTCGTTTGTGCCAAACACCTATCTCGCCAAACCGGGCGCGAGCCTGGTTTATCTCACGCCCCTGTGGCGTGGTCTTGTTTACCTGGTCAGGTTTTTCCTGGTCAGCGGCCTTGTGTTGATACTTCCCCTCTGTGCAATCGCGTTTGCGGAGAACAAGAGACGTTACAGCGTTGTATTTTTTTCCGCAATCGTACTTGTCCAGTTGGGTTTTATCGTGCTGGTAGGCGGCGACGTCTTACGCTTCGACCGATTCACCGTACCGTTTACGCCGTTTCTGCTGGCGCTGGCACTGCCCGGTTTTGTGCGGCTTGACGGCTTCGCCCAAGTCCGCTCTCGCAAACTACCCGTCGCCGGCGCCATCATTTGCGTTTTGTTGATGGCAGGACTGAACGGCGGGCGTGTGTACCTGGCCTTGAACAAACTGTGCATACACGACTGGATGAACTCCCGGGTCCACAGGAATGTGGGCCTGTACCTGCAACAAGCGCTGGCGCCGGGCGCTTCGGTGGTGACCAACGAGGTGGGAGCCATTGCCTACACGTCAGGGCTCGAAGTCTACGATATGATCGGACTTACGGACGCCACCGTTGGCAATCTTCTTTACGAGTCCTACCAGCAGTTTGGCATATCGGGCAGCAGTTACAGTGTGCCAAGAATCGCCGACTACCTGATGTCGAGACAGCCCGATTGCGTAATTCTCCCCGCTTATGGCCGAATCGACCCGGCTGATCACAGGCCGGTTGGTCACCTGATGCACCCCATATGGCAAGGATTGTTTGTACAACCGGAACTTGCGGAGAACTACCGCTGTCTTTTCCAATTGAAGATTAACGAAAACAAGTACTGGTACTTTTATTTCCGTCTGCCGGCCGACAGCGGGCGGCAGCCGATGGACGGCCCGGGGCCGTGTCGAACGGTGGAATATTTCACGGACGGCGAATTGTTCGAAGAAAAACACCAGTAAAATTGGATTGCAATCCGCCGCCCGATTGAAGTAAGGTTCCGTCTACTTTAAAGCTTCTTATCTTTCTCATGTCACATCATTCATTCAAACAGTTTCTCGATGCGCACCTCGCTCGCATCGAACCGCTTTCGCGCGAAGCACGTCTTGCGTACTGGAAGGCCACTATATCCGGCAAGGAAGCGGATTTTGCCCGCTATACCGAACTGGACGTCGCGTATAAAAAGATATACGCGGACAAAACGGCGTTTGAGGCGCTTCGTGACTGGCGGGAGTCGGATTCCGTAGCGGACCCCCTTGAACGCAGACAACTGGACCTGCTGTACCGGGGTTTTCTGCAAAACCAGATTCCGGAAAATCTGATCGAGTCTATCAGCAAACTATCCAGCGCAATTGTCAACAAATTCAACGTATACAGGACAGAAGTCGACTCGAAGGTTTTAACCAGTAACGAAGTCCGCACCGTGCTGCGTGAGAGCGAAGATTCCGACTACCGTAAAAGGGTGTGGGAGGCCGACAAGGGCGTCGGCGCCGTTGTCCGCGACGAGTTACTCCAACTCGTGCTGTTGCGGAATGAAGCAGCAACCGCCGTCGGCTTCGATAATTATTACACAATGTCCCTGGAGTTGTCGGAGCAGGATCCTGGCAGGATTATCGAGCTGTTCGACGAACTGGACAAGCTGAGCCGGGATCCCTTTCGGGAGATGAAGGAGGGTGTCGACACGGTTCTGGCCGATCGCTGCGGGACAACCACCGGGAATTTGATGCCGTGGCACTACCACGATCCCTACGTGCAGGAAGCGCCCAGAGTATACAGCATAGATCTGGATAAATATTATCGCGAATTAAACGTGGTTGATCTTGTCTCGGAGTTTTTTGAAGGTATCGGCCTGGAAGTTCGCGGCATTCTGGAGCGCAGCGACCTTTACGAGAAACCGGGCAAGGAACAACACGCGTACTGCATGGACATCGATCACAAGGGAGACATCCGCGTGCTCGCCAACATGCAGAACGACGAAAACTGGGCCGGCACGTTGCTGCACGAGCTGGGGCACGCCGTCTATGACCTGTATATCGATGCGGAATTACCGTATTTCCTGCGTGAGCACGCCCACATCTTCACCACCGAAGCGATCGCGATGTTGTTCGGAAGATTGTCCAAGGACTCCGACTGGATACAGGCAACCGCCGGAATGCCCGCCGGAGAAAAACGGACGATCGAGCGCGATGTGGTTCGTGTCCGCAACGCTTGTCTCCACCACGTAGCCCACTTTCCTTCCGCTGAACTCCTCAAGGTTCCTCGAAACGACCTGAACCAGCCTAGAATCAGGCGGCGTTATGTAGCTCGTCGGCGCGGGTGTGGGGCTCTCGTCCCAGGTGAGTTTGTAACGGGACTCGATCCCGGTCTTTTTTATCAACTCGTGGATCTGAAGCGCGGCCTCCTCCACGGTCTGGTCTGGC
>CAYUDF010000690.1:0-2435 GCA_964443465.1 uncultured bacterium | reverse complement strand
TAAAACAGAGGTACCCATGCCCGGACGGGACTCATCACCGTCCGGGCATGGGGTAATTCACAATACGGGGAACTAGTAAACAAATCCCCTGCTCCCCGCTTGACTCCGGATCATTTTGAGGACCTGCACGTCAAAGGAATCCGTTTCGCCTGCTTCGGCCAGTTTGTCCCGGATATAAGCATCCCGCTTTGCACTCAGTTCGGCGATCTGCCGGTTCAGTTTTTCCCGGCTTTCTTTTTTCTGCAGAACGAACTGCTGTTTCTCCTCGGTATTCATTTCGCGCATTTCAACGGGAAGTTGTTCTGTTTTTATTTTTTCCAGAACCACTTCTTCCGACTCGAGGGCGTCAATCAGGTCGTACGCGGCCATCCGGCCGGACACCGATTTGTAGGCCGCCCGCTCGGCGAGAGCCGGCGCGGGCATCGAGGCAACCATCTCGTCGTCCGCGTCTTTGCGGGCTTTCATTTCCTTGCTCCCGAAGGCAACGACGGTGGTACCCAGTTCTCTGCTGAGCCGGGACAGTTCTTCGTCCATCGGCGTGGGCACGCTGCGCATGCCGCCCGTCTGCGCGATGGCCGCGTACTGGCCTTCGGCCAGCGACGCGATCTCCTGCCAGTACCCGGCGGTTCCCGCCATGTCGCCACACTGGATTGTGTTAATGATGATGTCTTTACCGACCGCGGCCCGGCAGACAGCCTTGTACTCATAGCCGTCGTTGTAACCGGTCTGGGGCGGTGCGTCTCCCACCAGGAAGACAATTTTTAACGTCCGATGGTCCTCACTCCACGACATCTCGTGAACGGCGTCGTACAACCCCTTGTTTACGTGCTCCGGCGTGTCCCCACCACCCGCCGCCTGGAACAGCATGAGATCGGCGTATACCTGGTCGAGGTCGTGCGACAGGTCGAATACCCGCGTCACGTACTCGTCTCCGTTGTCCCTGTAGCCAACCAGTCCCACCCTCAGATCGGGTGTCGGGGATCCCCCGATTATCTGGTTGGCGATCGACCAGATCTTGAGCTTGGCGCCTTCGATCAGGCCTCCCATACTGCCTGTGGTATCGAGGACAAACACAACATCAACGGACGGAGTTGATTTTTTCTTCGCGGCGTCCGCCGTTGAGACGAGACAGACGAGAGCAACAATGGTCAGTAATAATAGTGAATGGTCTTTCATGATAACCTCCTCTTATTCGGTGATGCGATAGACCTGATTGTCGAACACAAAAGTAACTTTGTTACCCAGTGCCAGGTACTGTTCCACGCCGGGCAACTTTTCCAGAAGATCGAAGTATTCATCGCTCAGAAACCCGACCTCGATGATTTTCATGTCGGTGTTGAAGCGCTGGTCCACCCACTCGTTTTCGCTGAACACAAACCGCACACCGTCAACGAACTTCACCAGACCGGTTTCCTCGTCCTTCACAACAGCGTTTTCACGGTCCCTGGCCAGCGTCGAGGCCATATCAAACGCGTCCACGCCGGTTGACTTTTTAAAGACCTCCATTACAGGGGCCGACCCGGGCGCCTTCGGTTCCGCCATGTTGTCGGACAGGGGAACGTCGGTGTAAACGCGGCCGGGCGCGGCGTTATGCAGAGAGATACGATCCTCTTCCGTTCCCTCTTCCAGGATCAACGACGACGTATACGGCGTGATAATCCCGTGTTCGAGCGACAGTTCGATCACTTCGTCCACCAGTTCGGGACTGGAGCCGTGTAATTTGATCTCGGATAGCAGGTAGGCAATTTTGCGGTTCGCCCACAGCCTGGGGATGAACACAAAGTCCTCCTGCCGCCGGTCAAATCGGCCCTCGTAATCCAGCCGCCGCGACCGTCCACCCACTTCGCCCCTCAGCGTGATCGATTTCTCGCCGGAGCCCTTGTAACGACCGAGCACCACCAGCTGCGTGCCTTCGAATAGATCGGGCAGTTGACGCGGGTACACGTCGAACAGTTCGATACCGTCGACATCAAGCTCGATATTGGACAACACCGGGCTGCCGACCTTGTCAAAAAACCGCGATACCTTCACTTCGATATTTTCCTCCGGTTTCACGTAGTCAACCGTGCCCCGGTGGTCGACACCGATCCGGTCGAGCAGTGTGGTGTTCACATCAAATCCAACGCCAAAGGAAAATATCCGCACGGTATCGTTGCGACCCTTCAGGTTGGCGAGAATCGTCTCGATATCTGTCTCCCCCACCGTGGGCAGGCCGTCGGTGAGAAAAACAATGATTTTCGGATTTCTGGACGCGGGAGTTTTGAGCGCCCGCAGCAGGGCTTCATTGATATCCGTGCCCCCGCGCGCGCGGATATTTTCGATAAACCCGTCCGCCCGTTTCTTCTCGTCCCGTGACGCCCTGACCAGGCCATCCGCGTAGGTGGTCACCGTTGTCGAAAAAGCGACGATATTAAAACGGTCGTTCTCACCGAGAC
>CAYUDF010000689.1:0-2439 GCA_964443465.1 uncultured bacterium | reverse complement strand
CGTAACCTCGACCGGTTCCAGACGATTCTGATTATCGACAAGGGAGCGACCGACGGGCTGAAGGCACGCATGCCCGCGTTGTCGTACCAGGGGTACGTCGGACGACTTTATCGTGTGTTCGAGAACTCCGCGTGGGTGCAGCTCGTCTGCAGCAAAAACAACCCGGTGAGTTGTATAAACAAAAGAAGCCGGGTGGTCGGTATTCTCGAATGGAGAGAGAGAAATACATTCGACCTTACCAGCGTAAGCGCCGTAGAGGACGTACAGGTGGGTGACACCCTGATCACCAGCGGTTTCGGCGGTGTTGTGCCAAAGGGATACACGGTCGGGGTTGTGACCAAGGTGGCGACGGCTCGCGACGGGCTGAGCCTCCGGGTGGAAGCCCGGAGCGAAATCAAGTTTCGTTCGCTGGAGGAAGTGTTTGTGATGACCGACGTAATACCGTGGGACCGGTCGATATTCTACGACCAGTCGGACAGCCTGCTCGTCGAATCGGTTTTTGAGGGCAACTGATGAAGCTCTTCTATCTGATACTGGCCGTTCTGGTGTTTTTATTTCTGCAGCTGGTTGTGGTCGACCGGATTACGATCGGCCAGATCGCTCCGGATTTTCTTATACTGGTGGTGGCATTTTTCGCGCTGCACCGGCGCGCCGTCCAGGGTTCGATATTTGGTTTTGTCATCGGACTGTTGCAGGATTTGTCCAACCCTGCGTTCCTCGGGCTCAACGCCCTCACAAAAGCGATACTGGGATACACGGTCGGCAAAGCGGGATCGAAAACATTCCCGGAAAACAGCCTGTTCCTGTTTATACTGTTCATGCTGGTGTCATTCGGCCACGATTTCGTGTACCTGATGATTTACCACTGGCCCAACATGGGCGGCGCACTAGTCGCCCTGTTCACAACAGCGTTGCCCTCGGCGGCGTACACGGCGCTGTTTGGTCTGCTCACGCACAAATTGTTGTCGGTTGCCGGTCCAAAGGTGGTGGGGTCGATTGGGAAAGAGGGACAATAGGGAACTGATGGCGGGTAAGGGCCGGGAACGGGTCCTTATCGCAATCGCCGTCCTGGTGCTGATGGTGCTGGTCGGCCGCCTGTTTTCGCTGCAATCGATCCGGCATGGCGAGTACGCCCGTGTCGCGGAAAACAACCAGCTCCAGAGAGAACGGGTGCCCGGGCCGCGCGGGTTCATCACTGACCGGACGGGCGAGATTCTGGTCGACAACGTTCTCAATTTTGAAGTGGTGTTGCCGTGGAAGTCCGACGACGACATCTTTGAAAACGTCGCGTTATTGTCCCCCCGTCTTCCGCTCGATTCCATCCGCACCCGAGAACGATTCGAAATGTGGAAGAAAAAAAACGGCCGCATCCCGTTTCCGCTGATTCCCGACGCGGGCAAACTGGTGATCTCCTTCATTCGTGAGAACTGTGATATATATCCGGATCTGCGAGTCATGTCCAAGGCGAGGCGGCGGTATCGCTACGGGCCCAGAGTTTCCCACATCCTGGGTTACGTGGGAGAAGTCGGCGACGTTGAACTGACCCGGGAAGGCGACAAAAAGTATTTCCCGGGGGATATGGTAGGAAAAACCGGGCTGGAGCTGGCCTGTGAAAATCCACTTCGGGGTCTGGACGGACAACGCGCACTGGAGGTGAACGCGTCCGGCCGCGTCCTCGGCGAAGTCACCAAACTTTCATATGCCCCCGAAATCGGCAGCACGGCCCGCTTGACGATCGACCTTCGTTTGCAACAGCACCTGGAAACGCTGATGGCGGGCAAGGGGGCGGGAGCCGCCGTAGTAATGAATGTTCACGACGGATCGGTGCTTGCTGCCGTGTCCTTGCCATCTTTTGACCCCAACGAATTTGCCCTGGGGATATCGTCGGAGAGCCTGCAGGAACTGTTTTCCGATGAAACACGGCCGTTGTTCAACCGGATTCACCAGGCGCGTTATCCTCCTGCGTCCACCATGAAAATTATCAGCACCTACGCGGTGCTGGTCAACGAACTGGTCAATCCCGAAGAAATCCTGGTCTACTGCACCGGCGCCCACGCTTTTGGAAATCGGGTGTTTCATTGCTGGAAGGAGAACGGTCACGGCGCGATGAATCTCTATACAGGGCTGGTCCAGTCGTGTGACATCTATTTTTACAAGGTCGCTGAAATTATGGATGTCGACATGCTCGCCGACGCGGCGAAGGCGTTTGGCCTGGACGAACGAACGGGCATCGACCTGCCTGGCGAAGTGCCGGGACTGGTCCCCAGCAGGGAGTACTACGATCGCCGGATGGGGAAGGGCAAGTGGACGCAGGGACACGTCCTGATCAATATCATCGGGCAGGGGGAATTTCTGGTAAATACCCTGCACATACTGAGAGTGTCCGCGGCGGTCGCCAACGGCGGCTACCTGGTGCGACCTCATATCATCGATTCTATT
>CAYUDF010000688.1:0-2440 GCA_964443465.1 uncultured bacterium | reverse complement strand
CACGGTGGGGGTAATCGGTGTCAGGCCCTGCGACGGGCCTATAATTCTTAAGGAGTCGAACCTCAGACTTGGGGAGTGAGGGAGGAGACCGCCTCGAGGAGTTCGGAGTTTGTGAAGGGTTTGTGGATGAAACCCAGGGCGCCGCGTGTGGTGGCGTCTTCTGCGACGGTGGGGTCGTCTTCGCCCGACAGTATATAAACCGGTGTCGACTCACCCTGCGGGGTGGCGCGCATCGCTTTCAGCACGTCCCAGCCACTTTCGTCCGGCATCGACAGGTCCAGAAACACCAGGTCCGGTTTCCATGAGCCCCACGTTTTCCTGCCTTCGGCGCCGTTGACGGCGCAGGTAATTTTGTAACCCGCCGGAGCCAGAATCGCTTCGGCCATCGCACGGACCAATATCGTATCATCAATAATCAGTATTTTTTTAATCATGTTTCTGCGTATTTCCGTTCTCAGGTTGAGGTAAAAGCACCGAGATTTCCGTGCCGCTTCCGGCCCCGCTGCTGATCCACATCTTCCCACCGCTCAATTCAACTTTCCTTTTGACTACTGCAAGACCGATGCCCATTCCGCTGGTTGAGCGGGTGAGATATCTCTCTCCCTGCCTGAAAGCGTCACAAAGGCCCGCCATCCGATCCGCGGGTATGCCCGGTCCGTTATCGATGACACGTATACAGATACCATCGCTGGTGCTAACCGGTATTTTGGACGTAACCCGGCGCCCCAGGGGCAGCGGCCCCCCGTTTTGCAACTTCGAAACCGATACCCGGACCGATCCACCGCTGTGGGCGTGTTTAACGGCGTTGTCGACCAACTGCTCGATGATATCAAACAAGAACGTGTGATCGCACCGGCACAACAGTTCGTCGTTTTCCAGTTCAACGGACATCGTCATTCCCGCGGCGTGCAGCCTGCCCGCCATCGCTGCCTGCACCCTTTCCATGAGCGGTTTAAGGACAACCGTCTGGGGAGAACATGATTCCTGATTCAGCACGAGGTCTCGATAGTGGATCAGATTCTTTATCAGCCGTTCCATCTGGTCGCAGTGTTCCAGCATGATGCGGGTGCTCTTGATCTGCGGGTCTGAGAGGTCCCCCATCATTCCGGTTTCGAATATGTCAAGATACCCTTTGATGATTGTCAGCGGTGTTCGCAGTTCGTGCGATACCAGCGCCAGAAAATCTTCCTTGTCATCCCTCTCGGGCTTTTTACGGGAAACCTCATCAACCGTTAAAACCAACCCGCTGAAATTGCTCCCGTCGGTTGGTTCAATCAGTGTGATCTCAAGCGTCTGACCGTCCCTGAATATCGTTCGCGGTTTTTGATCGCCGTCCCGGGCGGCGGCGATTATCTGCCCGAGCATTCGGGCCAACTCCCGGTCGTCCAACAGGTCGGTGAATTTCAGCGATTCGACCGGCCCGTTTCCGATCCCCAGGAATACCCGCGCCGATTTGTTGATAAACAGGCACTGCCCGTCGTAGTTCAGTTCCGCCACACCGAGGGGCAGGTTCTGAACAATTGATTGGTATTTCCCCGGCCGGGATACGTGGCGGCTTGATTTCCGGGGTTTCGGAGGTGTGTTCGGTGTGCGTGTCTTGTTCATACAACAGATATCGGCGCGGTCAAAGAGGGCTTTAAAACAATCGGAAACTCCTGCAGTGCCGGTATTTATTTCCCCGCCATTCCTTCAGGGGGGAATGATTTTATCTTCAGGTCCGGCGCCGGTGTGCCGGGACATACGCGTTGAGCGGTGGGATTTGCGGTCATTTAGCTTGCCTTTGCACTGGACCGGTGTAATATATTGGGTCTATATGGACTTCGAGGTCGATCGGGCAAGGGGTTTATTTGAACCCGCCAGCGGAGGGCCATTTGTAAAGTCAGTTCTGACAGGACCTTGACGGAGGCATTTATGAAAAAATTCATCACACGGCGGGCCTATCTTCTGTTTCCGCTCGGAGTGTTGCTTGTGGCTGCTGTTATGAGCGCTTGCACACCGGGATCAGATATAACGGTGGCCGAGTCGGATATTGTCGGCACGTTATACAATAATCAATTCAAATTCGGAGCGGTGAAAACATACTCATTGCCCGACTCAATATTTCACCTGACGGGTGACCCGGACGTTCCGGATTCGCCGTTGATTTCCCGGGACAACGACGCGGCGATACTCGCGCTGGTCGAAAGTAATTTCCAGAATCGTGGGTATACAAAAGTTGCCCCCGGAGCCACGCCCGATTTCCAGGTTCTGGTCGCGGTGCAGGCTTCGGAAGTGTGGGGAGTGTATTCATATTACCCCTGGAATCCCTGGTACGGTGGATATCCGTGGTACGGCTGGTATTACCCGCCGACGGTTGGTGCTTCCTACCAGTACACAATGGGGACCCTGTTTATCCAGATGGGTGAGTTCTTTGATGAGATTCCTGGAGAGGGTGAAACCA
>CAYUDF010000687.1:0-2447 GCA_964443465.1 uncultured bacterium | reverse complement strand
CCCCTCCTTTGCGGCGGTCGAACAGTTGACGCCCCAGGTCCTGCTCGATTTGTTTGATCTGGATGCTGAGTGAGGACTGCGACACCATCAATGCGCGCGCCGCTCCCGTGAAACTGCCGTGGCGGGCCACTTCGTAGAAGTAGTAATAATGATTGAAGTTAAGGGGTAACAAGGGATATAACCTCCAGTCTATGTATTTAGATTATATATACATTATAATAAATATTTTATATTTTACATATAGCAAATTCGGGGTTATCTTGTGGTTGAAGTCGACGCCGTGGGAAGGATATGCGGCAACCGTTCGGAAAGACCTGTAAATAAGGTGTCAGGCGTCGGCTTCCACTGGAATTCATAATCAGAGGACTTCATACAGGAAGAGGAAACGCGAACCCCTAGTCCGTTTCTTACAGTCCCCACCAGAAGAAGGCAACATGGATGGTTAATCCCGGAAGTGTTGCCTTCCTTTTTTTTGCCCGACGCTCGAATCCCCGCCTCCCGGTCCAGATTCCGGTTTACACCGGTTGCCCGCTTCTATAACTTATTGACAGGGGGAGTCCCCCCGACAATTGTATGGTCGCTCACCTTAACAAACCCCACTGATTGCCATGAAACGAATCCTGATACTGGTCTTGTTACCTGTGTTTATCGGTGTGGTTCCGTTTGTAGCGTCCCAGGATGACCTGCTGGGTGAAGAATCCGCCACGGTACCTGAGTTCTCGGGCATGGTGTATATCCCCCCGGGGGAATTTCTGATGGGCAGCACGCTGGACGATATGGCCAACCTCGCCGAACAGGACGAGTTCCCCCAGCGCAGTGTGTGGGTCGACGGGTTCTATATCGACGTGCACGAAGTCACCAACGCCCAGTACAAGGTGTTTGTTGACTCGTCCGGGATAGAACCTCCGTACCTGTGGGAAGATGGAAATTACGCCATCGGCAAAGACGGTTATCCCGTCACCGACATCAGCTGGGAGGAAGCAGCGGCTTACGCGAGGTTTGTCGGCAAACGACTGCCCACCGAAGAGGAGTGGGAGAAGGCGGCACGCGGCACCGACGGCCGGCAATATCCGTGGGGCAACAAATATGACGCGCACATCGTGGAAATGGACAATCTCCTCCCTGTGATCAGCGAAGAAAAGAACAAGAGCCCGTATGGCGTGTACGACATGGCGGGTAACGCTGCCGAATGGGTGGACGCCTGGTACGCGGCTTATCCCCGCGATCACGGCGAAGAGATCCCCAAGAGTGTGTCCACGCGCAAACAAAAATACGCAAAAGAAAAGTATAAAGTATATCGAGGGGGCGGTTTCAATACCTACGGCAAGTACCTGCGCTGCGCCAACCGCGAACGCGAAAAACCGGAAAAGAAATGGCGCTACATCGGATTCCGATGCGCCATGGATCCCCCCTGGCAGAAGAACTAGCTTTTTCTAACGTGGTTGAGTCCGAAGCCGCCCTCGCAGATCGAGGGCGGTTTTGTTTTGCGGATCGATCTCGAGCGCGCGGTCGATCTCCGCTGTCGCCGCAGCCGGATCGCCCAGAGTGAGATAAACCAGCGCAAGGTCTACACGAGTTCGCACATAATTCGGAGAATCCCCCACCGCCCGCCGCAGGTCGTCCACAATCAGGCGCATTTCCTCATCGGACACCCGCCGGTTCTGCAGGGTCATCGGGTGGTACGCTTTGAATCCTTTGTCTTGAAGCCAGGACGGATTTACGGACGTGTCTTTTACATATACCCACGCGTGTTGATCGACAAAACACAGCGACCAGCCGTCGTCACCGATCAGCGATCGGTGGACGCGATCGATTCCCGCATCCGATTTTTCTATGGGCGGGAGAATATAGGCATCGAGATTATATTTCCCGGCGACTGCCCGGCGCCCCTGCTCGTTCATCTGGCAGGCAAGAAAATCACGGTACAGTGGCGGGCTGAAGTTGCGTCCGTCGATAAAACTGGCCCGCTCCCCGTACAGATCCCACAACAGGTACGACCCGTGACCGATGGTGTGAAACGGCCGCAACGCCACGCCGTTGGTCCGGACCCACTGAAACGCCTGGTGGGGATAACGATCCGCGACTGCGCTTCCGATATCAATCCGGTGGTCGGCGAAAGCGATCAATACACCGGTTAAAACGAGCGCCAGTGAGCGGGTGATGTATACCCCGTTTTTCTTTTTCCGGATTTTGCGCCCCATCGAGGAAATCAACGGCGACGCTTGCAACAGAATAAAAATTACCGGCAGCGCGACCAGTGCGAATTCAACGCGAAACCGGTGGGCCTGGAAGGACAATCCGGCTGTCGCCACCATCAATAAGACTGGCGCCAGCGGCAACCGGCCGAGTGCCAGCACCAGCGACACAGCCGACAGTCCCAGTAGTATCTCGTACCAGGGATGAAAGGCCCCGTGGCTCAGCGCGGGATCAAACGGAGAGCGCCACTC
>CAYUDF010000686.1:0-2447 GCA_964443465.1 uncultured bacterium | reverse complement strand
GTAAAGGGGAGGCGCATCAGAAAGCCGTGGCGGATCCGGCGCAGAGCCGGGTCCGCGCGGTTGGCCACGGTCCGACGGGTTGACGCTTACCCGTCAGCCAATCTCCAGCATTCTGTCCACCGATTTTTTAGCGCGCACCCGGATGTCTTCCGGAACTTCAATCACATACTGATTGTTTTTAAGCGAATTCAGCGTGTCTTCCAAAGTGATCTCGTTCATGTGCGGACACCGGATGTTGCAGAGCCGCACCATTTCCTTGTCCGGGTTTTCGGCGATAATATTGTCACCCATGCTGCACTCGGTCAGTAGCAGGTAACGCGGAGCCTGCGAGGTCTGGACGTAGTCGATCATCTTTGACGTGCTGCCGGAGAAATCCGAAGCGCCGACCACATCATCGCTGCACTCGGGGTGTGCCAGCACGACCACGTCGGGAAACTGTTTGCGGACGTTTTCGATGTCTTCCACAGAAAACTTCTCGTGGACTTCGCACCGGCCGTGCCAGCCGATGATATCAAACTCCAGGTTATCTGGTGTGTCTGCCGATGCCCGGGGAACGCGAGAGGGTACGATCATTTTTTTTGAAGTTTCACGGGCGACATTTCGGGCGAGGAATTCGTCGGGCAAAAAGATGACCTGGTCGCAATCGACCGACTCGACAACGCGGGCGGCATTGCTGGAAGTGCAGCAGATGTCCGTTTCCGCCTTGACGTCGGCGTACGTGTTGATGTAGGTCACAACGGGCACGCCGGGATACTTCGCCCGCAGTTTTCTGACATCGTCCGCCGTGATGCTTTCCGCCAGCGAACACCCAGCTTTTTTGGCGGGAATCAGAACGGTTTTTGATGGATTGAGGATCTTGGCGGTTTCCGCCATGAAGCGGACACCACAAAACACGATCGGGTCCCTGTCCGTTTCGGCGGCCTTGCGGGCGAGCTCGAGGGAGTCGCCGACGATGTCGGGAACGGTGTGATAAAGCGCCGGCTCCATGTAATTGTGACCCAGGATGACCGCACCGCGCTCTTCCTTGAGTTTGTTGATTTCGAAGACCAGTTCGGCTTTGTATTTGAGTTCGAAGTCAGGAACGACTTTGTGCAGTTTTTCCTGCATTTGGCGATAAGTTGCTTCAACGGTTGGCGCTGCGATGCTCATGAAAACTCCAAATCAATTATAACTGACTAATCGGTGATCCTGGCGCGGATTTCTTTTTCCAGTTCCGTCACCATATCTTCTTCACGAACTTTTCGGACGATTTCTCCGCCTATATAAATGAGACCCTCACCATCGCCGCCGGCGATCCCGAAGTCGGCGCCGGCCGCTTCACCCGGGCCGTTGACGGCGCATCCCATCACGGCGATGGTGATCGGCGAGCGGATGTCGGCCGTCCGGCGCTCCACTTCTTCGGCGATTGCCACCAGGTCGATGCGGTTGCGCGCGCAGGTAGGACACGATATCACCCGCGGCATGTTGGACTGGAGGCCCAGGGCCTGCAGTATTTTTCTTGCGACGGCGACTTCGTCGACAACGTCCGCCGTCAACGAAACCCGCATGGTATCGCCGATACCTTCGTACAGCAGAATACCGAGGCCAACCGACGAGTGGACGGTTCCGCTCATCCCCGGCCCGGATTCCGTTATGCCGATGTGCAGCGGATAGCTGGATTTTGCCGCGAACAAACGGTAGGCGTCGATTGCAAGGTGCACATGCGACGCTTTCATCGATACGATGATGTTACGGAAATCGTGTTCCTCCAGCAGCCGGACGTGCCGGAACGCGCTCTCCACCATCGCGTCGGCAGTCGGATACCCGTATTTTTCGAGCAGGTCTTTTTCCAGAGAACCGGCGTTTACGCCGATCCGGATCGGGAGTTTGTGTTCCGTGGCCTTGTCTACCACCGCGCGAACGCGGTCGGGATCTCCGATGTTGCCGGGATTAATGCGCAGCTTGGCGATACCGGTGCCCGCTACCTCCACCGCCATGCGGTAGTTAAAATGGATGTCGGCCACAATGGGCACGGTCACGCGGCTGACGATTTTTTCCGTGGCGCGCACACTGGCCATGTCGGGTACGCTGACACGCGCAATGTCGACCCCGGCGTCTTCCATCCGCTTGATCTCATCAACCGTTGCTTTCACGTCGGTCGTTGGTGTGGTCGCCATCGATTGTACCGAAACGGGCGCGCCGCCGCCGACGGCGACATCGCCCACCATCACCCTCGATGTGGTTTGATTATGTCTCTCGGATTGGGTCAAACGGAAACCTTCAGTGTGTAAGTGCCCTACAGCTGGACTGAAAATAGGTCCGGACGGACAGGATACCAAAGTAAAACGATTTACACAACCCGTTCGAAACCCTTGATTCCCCATAAGCCGCTACAGTACAGCGATTTGCTACTACACCCGCCGCTGTGTTATATTCGCTGGCGTTATGCCCACTGACGAAACACATGA
>CAYUDF010000685.1:0-2447 GCA_964443465.1 uncultured bacterium | reverse complement strand
GAGGTGGTGTGGGACCTGACGACACAATCCGGGTTTATTGTTGCCAGCGGTGTGTACTACGTTCGAATCAACAACGGCTCGGGCACGGTCGTGTTACCCGTCACCGTGATTCGCTGAGGAAAATCTGTTTTATGGCAAGACGACTGTTGATACTTGGAGCGGGTGAAGCGGGACAGATGCTGGTCCATGAGATCGCGTCGCGCGAACCGGACGCGTACAATGTTGTCGGATTTCTGGACGACGACCCCGGACTGCAGGGCTTGTCTGTGGAGGGTGTTCCGGTCCTCGGTGTATGCGCGGATCTTCCGGGTGTTGTGTCCGCGCACAACGTGGAAGAGGCAATTCTGGCTGTACCGACGGCCACCCGCGAGTTCAACCGCCAGATCGTTACGTTGTGTCGCGACGCCGGAATCCCGTTCAGGGTTATTCCGGGCCTGCTGGAGATCATCAAAGGGCCGGTGAAGCTGGAGCAGGTTCGTGATATGCGGCCTGAAGACCTGCTGGGCCGCGAGTCGGTTGAATTTGACGCGACGGAATTGTCCAGGGCGCTTTCCGGCCGGCGGGTAATGGTAACCGGCGCAGGCGGTTCGATTGGCGGGGAAATCTGCCGGCAGATCGGTTGCTTCAATCTGGAAACGCTTTACGCGCTCGGCCGCGGAGAAAACCAGATATACGAAATCGAGCATCAACTGAGAACCCTGTACCCCGAACTGGAAGTGGTTCCGCTGATCGCCGACGTCCGGGACAAAGCCGCCATCGAACGGCTGATGATGGAACTCAAGCCGCATTTTGTATACCACGCGGCGGCCCACAAGCACGTTCATTACATGGAGAGCTTTCCTGTCGAAGCAGTAAAGAACAACATTTTTGGCACGTTAAACGTGATTGAAGCATGCAGGGCCGCCGAAGTCGGGCGGGTTGTGATGCTGTCGACCGACAAGGCCGTCAACCCGCGTGGTGTGATGGGGGCGAGCAAAAGATTTTCCGAGTACCTGATGAAAACGTATAACAACCCGAATGGAAATCCCCGGCTGATCACCGTTCGGTTCGGTAACGTGCTGGCGAGCCGCGGCAGTGTTGTTCCGCTTTTCATTCGACAGATTGGTGAGGGAGGGCCCGTAACGGTCAGTCACGAAGAAGCGTCGCGTTTTTTCATGTCGATACGGGAAGCGTGCCTGCTGGTCGTTCAGGCTTCGTTGATCGGCGAGGGTGGGGAGGTATTTATATTGCAGATGGGTGAACCGATACGAATCATCGAAATCGCGAAAGATCTGATCGCGTTGCATGGATTCCGGCCGGATGTTGATATCGATGTCAACGTTGTCGGGTTGCGTCCCGGCGAAAAACTGCACGAGGATCTGGTGGTTCCCGGGGAGGAAGCCGTTTCTTCGCCACACGACTACATTTTTTGTTCCAGGGGAGTTTTACCAGAGGGTCTGAACGTCGAAGATACACTTGCCGAGCTGAGACAACTCGCAGATGCGGGCGATGAGACCGGTATAAGACGGTGCCTTGGGCGGGTTATTGATGACGCGGACCTGCAACCCTGACTTTTCAAGGATTCCGCGGCGTACGCGGGGATTATCAAAACATGACGAACAACCACAAGAACCTGCCCGCGATCGAAGGTGGGACACCCCAGTGCAGCGAACCCATTCCTTTTTTTCGCGCCACAATCGACGAGAGCGACATTGAATCTGTATCGGAAGCGTTACGTTCCGGGTGGCTGACGCTCGGCCCGCGGACGGAAGAATTTGAAAAAAAATTGGCGGAATATCTCGGCGTGAGCCACGTTGTCGCCGTGAGTTCCTGCAGCGAGGGCATGTTTCTCGCTCTGAAAGCTCTGGGTGTGGGCCCCGGCGACGAAGTAATCACTTCCTGCCTTACGTTCGCCTCAACCGTACAGTCGATTATTCATACCGGTGCGACCCCGGTCCTGGCGGATGTTGATCCGATATCAGGAGGGCCCGATCCCGGCTCCATGAAGGAAAAAATCAACGGCAAAACAAAAGCCCTCATGCCCGTACATTTTGCGGGCCAGGCCTGCCGGATCGGTGAAATCTGCGACCTTGCCAATCAGCACGGCCTGCTGGTTGTCGAAGACGCCGCGCATGGTTTCGGCGCCAGGGTGGGGGATATACGGCTTGGTAATTTCGGGGACGCGACGACGTTCAGTTTTTACGCGACAAAAAATATCACAACCGCTGAAGGCGGCGCCATATCCACCAACGATGCAAAACTGGCCAAAGCGCTCAGGATACTGTCCTTTCATGGCATGTCGCGAGACAGCTGGGAACGGTACGCCGATCGCGGTTCCTGGTACTACGAAGTCGAAAACGCCGGATACAAGTGCAACATCAACGATGTGCTGTCGTCTCTCGGTGTTTCACAACTCAAAAAAGCGGATGTCCTGTTGGAGAAACGCACCCGGGTCGCCGAGCACTACC
>CAYUDF010000684.1:0-2452 GCA_964443465.1 uncultured bacterium | reverse complement strand
TTTGCAGTGGCGTAGTCGTGCGGAGCGACCCGGAAGAAGAAACTCCGGGAACGACCGATTACCAGGTCGCCTGCTATTTTACGTCGATCGACGAATCTGACAAAGAGACCCTCGAATCCTACATCCTCAAGCAGGTCGCTTTCTGAGGCCTGTACACCCTCGATTCCCCTAAAGATTCCTCCGTAACAGTCGAATACATCTAAAGATAATTACTATCGGGATTTTTCACCAAACGGAGGACGGCCGTTGGTCCTGCTCTTCCTTTACCACCGGCTCTATCACACGGCATCGCGCCAGCTGGAGTCGTTGAAGAAATATGACTATCCGACGCTGGAATCACTCACCCAGGAGCGGGAAGAAGTGACCCGGGATCTGTGTCGAACGATAGAAGACCTGAGCGACGAACAGGGGTCCGAAGCGATTTCGGAGCCGGTTCGCCGTAAGATCCACAAACTCACCTCACAAACGCTGCACGTTGACGCCGAGATCAAGGAACTCCTTCTAAAAGACCTCAAGGAGAAAACCCGTGAACTCGACGACTTATACCCGCTGGAAAGCGAATAATACCCACCATACTCGATATCTGGCCGGATTTTTTATTGATGCTATAATGGGCATGTGGTAAAAGTCTTACCAGTTTCAAACAACACTGTTTCCGTCACTTCAAATCTTGGCCCTAACTGGCTGGAATAATGAACGATACGAATAAACACGTCCACGAGCCCCGTGTACTGCTGGCAACCGGGGACGCGGAGTTATTGACCGAACTCGGTCACCAGTTGAAGCTGGCCGGAATTTCCGTGAGCGTCTGGACACCCGACCGGCAACCCCCGGTGATGCCAGGGGGAGGATTTCATCTCGTTCTGCTGGACGCCGATTTTCTCTCCGGCCTGGAAGACAAAGCTGGCGATTTAACGCGAAAACAGTTCGGTGTCTCGGTTGTATTTGCCATTGGAACCGAACCACCCCGCGAAGGACTGCTCAAGCTGCTGGAACTGGGAGTCGATCGGTTTTTTCAGAAACCACTTGATGTGGCCGATCTGGCGAATCAGGTCCGGGACGCGTGCCACAGGGCGGTAATCGGACGGTTCAGCGCCGAAATATTCAATCGCCTGAAGAATTCTGAATCACTGCTGGACCGAAACCAGTTCGAATTACACGACGCGATCGTACGCTCGAACGAAGAACTACAGTCTCTTAATCACAGGCTGTACAAAGTCGTCTCGCAGCTCAAAACGCTCTACCATATGGGCCGGGACCTGGCCGAAAACGAAAACTGGAGCGACGCCCTCGACCGGTTTCACATGGCTCTCGTCAATTTCATGGGGGCCGAAGGCGCTTCACTGCTGCTTTTCAGCAGAAACAATACCGTGTTGTCGCCGCGATCCAGTTTTCAGATCGACGATGAGGTTCTGGCCGGCGCCTGCGCGCAGATTCTGATCAAATGGAAGCAGCACACGCGCAGCACCGAAATACACAGTCTTGAGAGTTATGGCGGCGGCAGATACATATCGTGCCTCGAGGGTGACATGCCGTGGCGGATGACAATTATTCCGCTGAGACACCGCAACCACCCGCTCGGTTTTCTGTTGCTCGACAAGGATTACAGGAACGGGTACGACTTCAAGGGCGACTACGACTTCCTCAACACGCTTCAAACCATCTTCGTGGAAGAAATTGCCAACGCTTCCTATATCAGCGAACTCCGCCACCTCAGCCGTTTTAACAACAAGGTACTGGACAACCTGAGGAGCGGCGTGCTGACCACCGATCTTTCGGGCACGGTCAACTATTCCAACGAGTGGGCACGGGGCATGTGTCCCGGCCTGCGCACATCGAGCCCAAAACCGGTCCATTTCGACGAGTTGTTCAAGAGCCGGCAGTTCGGGGCGCAATTCTATGACCGGGTGATCCAGTCCACAAAAAACTCCCACGTTCTGGAAGTGGAGTGCAAGGGCGGCAAGGACAGATTTCCGGCGAGACTTCGCACCGCGAAAATGTACGACGACAACCTGGGTGGTATGGTCATCGTTGCGATCTTTGAGGATCTGACCGAACAGAAACGGATGGAAAACGAAATCCGGCGCAATGACCGATTGCGGGTGCTCGGCCAGCTGTCCGCCGGAGTCGCACACGAGATCCGGAATCCGCTCACCGGCATTGCAACCAGTGCGGAGGTGCTGGCCGACAAGCTGGGACACAGCAACGAAAATGTAAAATATATCCGGGCGATCCTCGACGAAATTCACCGGCTGGACGGCATCATCCGCAACCTTCTCGATTTTGCCAGGCCGCCAAAACCCCAGGTCGCACCCTGTTCTCTGCCGGATATTTTTACTCGGGTTGTTACGCTGGTTTCCGATGAAGCGGAAAAAAAGGGTGTCGCGCTGACCGTCAAAAAGAATATCGGGACGGCGTACTGTGAAGCCGACGCGGGTCAGCTGACGCAGGT
>CAYUDF010000683.1:0-2452 GCA_964443465.1 uncultured bacterium | reverse complement strand
TGGCGAGCCTGGAGAAATTTCTAGATTCCGACGGTGGCCGGGTCCAGATCCTGTATCCGGAAGCGGGACCTTCGGGGCAGAACAGTATTTCCGGAGAGGGCGTTGTTGGCATGGCCGACTCGCTGGTCTCGTTTGATCCCGGTATCGCCGATTACATGGTGTCGTATCTCGCGGGGGTTGTAGTGACGGAAGACGCCGATACCGCGCTTCGGCTGATCGCAGAGGGGCGGGTTTCACGGGCGGCGACGGTTGACGGAGTGTTCTTTGACGGACCCGGGCGCATCATCGTGGCTGGCGCGGATGACGTGGAGACAACCATCCTGGACCTCGACGCCAAGCTGGGCGAACTGACTTCTTCAATTGAAACAGCCGCTGCCCGTGAAAAGGAACTGAAAGATCACAGGGACGGACTGGCGAACCGGATCGCGGAGAACCGGCGGCGCGTATCCGCCGTTCGTGGAGAAATCTCCGAACAGGAGAGACGAATCGAATCCTTCCGTTCGAAGCGGCGGGACTGCGAACTTGCCGTGGTTCGCGTGAAGGAAAAAATCACAGCGCTCCAGACGTCATTTGACGAAAACAGCCAGGCGAATACTGAGTTGAGGGATCGCCTGCGTGTGGCCTCACGGCCGGACTCCGGTCAAACGGGCACAGGCGCCGGAGAGCCCCTGGACGATTCGCGGGATCTGGTTTCGATGGAAGATCTGGCTCTCTCGCTCGAGCGCGAGAAGGAATCGATCGCCACCGCGGTCGGCAAACTGAAGGTCGAAAACGTATCTGTGTCGGGTGAAATCGATACACTGCGGACCAAGATCCGAAACGTCGAAAAGCTGGACGAAGAGCTGCGGCAGCTCATCCAGGCCCGTGAGGAAGATGCGACCCGGTGCCGTGAACAGGTCGGTATCAGCGAGGAAGACATTTCCGGAATGAAAGAGGCGATATCGACGCTTCACTCGGAAAAAGAAACAGTGGAGAAGCTGATCGATACGATCAACGAAGATTACGAAAAAACCCGGACAACCTGTGATGAGCTCGAAAAAGAGCTCAAGCAGATGAAAGACCAGCGCGACGCCAAGCGCGAAAATCTGGAACGGGTAAGTGTGGAGATGGCGTCGGTTGAAGCCCGTATCAACGGTGTGCTGGAAAAAGCCAACGAAAACTTCAACCAGGACCTGCGGCTGTTTATGAACGACCGCACATTGTTCGACCCTTCTGAATGGGATCATTTCAACCGCGAAGAATTGGAACAGCTGAAATCAACCGTAGAAAATTTTGGACCGGTCAATATGCTCGCTCTGGATGAGTATAACGAGAAGAAAGAGCGGCTCGATTTTCTCACGCGGCAAAAAATCGACCTCGAAGAGGCCAAGACTGATCTTTCACTGGCGATCCGGCGCATCAACAAGGAAGCGCGCAGACTTCTGCGGGAAACTTTTGAACAGGTGCGCCAGAACTTCAAACAGACTTTTCTTACGCTGTTTGACGGCGGCGAAGTCGACCTGCTTTTTGTCGATTCGGATGATCCACTCGAGGCCAACATCAAGATCGTCGCCAACCCGAAGGGTAAGAAACTGCACGACATAGCAAGCTTGTCCAGCGGTGAGCGAGCCCTGGTGGCTCTCTCTCTGTTGTTTGGTATCTATCTGGTTAAACCGAGCCCCTTCTGCGTATTCGACGAAGTCGACGCTCCACTCGACGATGCAAACATCGCCAGGTTTGTACGGCTGCTGAAGTCATTCACCGACAAAACGCAGTTTATCGTAATTACGCACAACAAAAAGACGATGGAAGCTGCGGACAACCTCTACGGTGTTACGATGGAAGAACCCGGTGTTTCGAAACTGGTCTCCATAAGACTCGACGAGGCCGAGCGCTTCCGTCTCCATCAGCCCCAGGCACAATCATTCGGATCCAATCCGTCAACAGCGGCGCCTGCGGCATAAATCGATTTTTTCCCCTTCAGCACAAACACCACGCGCATGTTCAACCTTAAAGAAAAGCTACAGAAAACAAGGGACAACTTGGTCAGTCCCCTGAAGAAAATCTTCCAGCGCGGCGGTTCGCTGAGTGAAGACGAACAATACGAAATCGAGGAGTTGCTGATCGGTGCAGACGTCGGCGTGAACGCGTGCGATCGCATCATGGACATGTTGCGCGAGACAGACAAGAAGACTGACCACCGGCTGTATTTACGCGAACAATTTCTTGAGTTGCTCGGGGGCTCTGAAAAACCGGCTGAAGACGCTCCGGAAGGAACGCGCGCGGTGGTTGTTATCGGTGTGAACGGTGTGGGAAAAACAACAAGCATTGCAAAGCTGACGCAGTTTTACAAGTCTCAGGGGAAATCGATCGTTCTGGCCGCATGCGACACGTTTCGCGCCGCCGCGGCCGAGCAATTGGGTGTGTGGGCGGACCGGGTCGGTGTTGAAATGGTGCGCCACCGCGAGGGGGG
>CAYUDF010000682.1:0-2455 GCA_964443465.1 uncultured bacterium | reverse complement strand
GCCGCCGTTGAAAAAGTTCTGTCAAACATTGATCAGGAATGGATCGTCGAGGAAGTCAAGAAATCGGGTCTTCGCGGCCGTGGCGGTGCTGGATTTCCGACCGGTCTGAAGTGGGAACTTGCCCGTGCGTCCGGAGACGGTACAGAGCAGAAGTATATCATCTGTAACGCCGACGAGGGAGATCCGGGAGCGTATATGGATCGAAGCCTCCTGGAAGGCAATCCGCACGCGGTTATCGAAGGATTGATGATCGGCGGAATCGCGATCGGCGCGACCAAGGGACTCGTCTACGTACGAAGCGAATATCCGATTGCTATCAAACACACCATCATAGCACTCAGGCAGGCCCGCGACCTCGGTCTCCTGGGAACAGACATTCTTGGAACCGGTTTGGATTTCGATATCGAAATCGTCCGTGGCGCCGGCGCGTTTGTTTGCGGAGAAGAGACGGCGCTCATTCGATCCATTGAAGGATTCATGGGTGAGCCCCGGCAGCGTCCACCATATCCTATCGAAAAAGGTATCGATGGCCATCCCACCTGCATAAACAACGTGGAATCGCTGGCCAACATTCCCGTGATCATTGACAAAGGTGCGGACGCATATGCAAAAGTTGGCGTTTCCGGCAACACCGGCACCAAGATATTTTCTCTTGTGGGCAAAATAAAAAACACGGGTCTGGTGGAGGTGCCGCTGGGGATAAAAATATCGGAAGTGGTTTACGACATTGGCGGCGGAGCTCAGGGCAAGGCAAAAATAAAAGCTGTCCAGACGGGCGGTCCCTCAGGGGGATGCATTCCCGCGCGTAAGTTCGATCTGCCGATTGATTACGACAGCCTGATAAAGGCGGGTTCAATCATGGGGTCGGGCGGGATGATCGTTATGGACGAGGAAACCTGCATGGTGGACGTCGCCAAGTACTTCATGGCTTTTCTCAAGGATGAATCTTGCGGCAAGTGCTTCACGTGCCGCAAGGGAACGCAACGCATGTACGAAATCCTCGACGATATTTCCCGGGGAAAGGCCAGTCTGGATGATCTGGACCTTCTGGAACAACTGGCTCACGTTGTCATGGATACGTCCATGTGTGGTCTCGGTCAGTCGGCGCCCAATCCGGTGCTCAGTACATTGCGGTACTTTCGCGAAGAATATGAGCAACACATTACAAACAAGCGGTGTGAAGCGTTTGTTTGCAAGGATCTTGTTGGCGCACCCTGTCAGTCGGCGTGCCCGCTGGGTACCGAAGCCTGGCGTTACGTCGCGCTCATCGGACGGGGACAATACGAGGATGCCTATCGGGTGATTCGGGAACCCAATCCGTTTCCCTCTATTTGCGCCCGGGTTTGCCACCATCCGTGTGAATCGAAGTGTCGAGCCGGCGCTACCGGTGGCGACCCCGTGGCCATAAGGGCGCTGAAACGGTTTGTCACAGACAGGACCGAACCCGCCGTCTATCAGCCGGTCAGGGAGGAATGGTCCGAGGGTACACCGCCGAATGTAGCCGTCATCGGAGCGGGCCCCGCTGGGTTGACGGCGGCTCACTACCTGTCGCTGAAAGGTTGCAAGGTCACTGTTTTTGAGGCGGAGAAAGAACCCGGAGGCATGCTGACATGCGCCATCCCGTCGTACCGCCTGCCACGCGAAGTGATCAACAAGGAGATTGATGCGCTGCTCAACGATAATATCACCCTGAAGTGCGGGGTCGCGATGGGCCGGGATGTTGATATCGACGGGTTGTTCGATTCCGGATACGGAGCCGTACTACTCGCTATCGGCGCGCACAAGAGCAAATCTCTGCGCCTGGAGAACGAGGATGTGGAGGGCGTGTATCCATCCATCGAATTCCTCAAGGCTTATAACCTGCAGGAGAAACAGCTTGCCAGGGGGAGGGTCGGCGTTATCGGAGGCGGTAACTCTGCGATCGACGCGGCGCGTATGGCGTTGCGGCTCAACGAGGTGGATGACGTTACCATCCTCTACCGACGGACCCGGGACGAGATGCCCGCGTTTGCCGAGGAGATCGAAGCCGCCGACCAGGAAGGGATACATATCGAGACCCTCCTGACGCCCGTCGAAATCGTCAGCAATAACGGCAGTTTGCAGGGACTCAAGTGTATTCGTAACGAACTCGGGGAAGCGGACGACAGCGGCCGTCGCAGACCGGTGCCTATCGAGGGGACCGAGCACGTCGTTGCTCTCGATACGCTGATTGTCGCCATCGGAGAAGACTCCGGTATCGACGCGATCACCCCGGCGAAGTCGAGCCGGATTGAAACGACGCCGTGGAACACAGTAAAGGTCGACGCGTCTACGATGCAAACCAACAGGGTCGGTGTCTTCGCCGCGGGTGACGTTGTCCGTGGCCCCAATACGGTCGTAGAAGCGATCGCCGACGGAAAAAAGGCAGCTCTTATTGTTGAACGGTTTCTCAAAAAGGAACCCCTGCTTCAGCCCG
>CAYUDF010000681.1:0-2456 GCA_964443465.1 uncultured bacterium | reverse complement strand
TCTGGTTCCGCGGCCCCGAGTATCTTTTCGATCTCGGGGTCGTCGATCATTGAGGTCAGACCGTCTGAACACAACAGGAATAAGTCCCCCACATTGAGTTCGAACGGTGTAAACGGCGTATCCAGCATCACGGTTTTCTGGATTCCCAGTGACCGCGTGATAACGTTTCGTTTGGGATGAACACGCGCATCCTCGTCGGACAGGATTCCCGATCGAACCATTTCTCCCACCAGCGAGTGGTCCTGGGTGATCTGGATCATCTCGCCCTCGCGCAGGATGTAGGCGCGGGAATCCCCCACATGCGCAAAATAGGCGGTAGCCTCACGGATGGCCATGGCGGTGCAAGTCGTTCCCATACCGGTCAACGCGGAGTCCGCCAGCGATTCATTCAAGACCAGCCGGTTGGCGTGTTCGACCGCCGAGACAAGCACCAACCCGCGATCTTCGCCGTCGTCGGCTATAAACGCTGACTGGATTGATTTTACCGCCAGGGAACTGGCGATTTCTCCGCCCTTGTGTCCCCCCATACCATCGGCGACCAGAAACAACCAACCGCTAGACCGTTGTTCCTTTTCGCTGGAGGGCTCGTAGAGACCCATCGAATCTTCGTTATTGGGTCTCACCCTGCCCGTGTCGGTGAGTGATGCTGCAACAAGTTTCATTATCCCAGGCCCTTCATGGATTCCGCCGTGGACAGATTATCCTATGGTGCCGTCCCCGTCAACACGACAAACCGGCGGGGGCCGTATGCCGAATCTTCCGGGGTTGTTGCTTAAAAAATGCCGATTTGGAGGAATACTGGGAAATTATGGCACAGTTTACGCAATCATGTGCGTCGTACAGTCCAAACGGCAGAAACGTCATACCCGGACGGAACGCGAAAAAAAGCAGCTAACTCGCTGTATTGATTGAGGAAACACAGCTAAACCGGCCGGGGGAACCGCTCACGGAGGCTCCAATGGAGTACACGATAACCGGCAAATCGCCGCAGAATCTGGATAAAATCCTTGCGAAAAAGCAGAAACTCACGGCCGAACGGGGTGAACTCAACGCCCGACTGGAAAAAGTCGAACGGGAAAAGGACTCGGTCAACAATCGCATCTTTGAGAAGGTCCAAACCGAATACACGGGCAAGCTGGAGAACATCAAGACGGTGCTCGAGCCCATAGAATCGGAAATCAGGGATCTCAAGAAGGAGAGCAAGGCGGAACTTTTCGATCTCGAGGAACAGATCCGGCTACTCGAAGAAGAACTCGCGGAAGCAGAGTTTCGTACCCGCGTGGGCGAGTACGACGAAAGCAAGCTGAGTGATGTCCGGTCCCGCCTGCATCCGGAACTGGCGGATAAATCGGATCGCCGGCGGGAGCTGAACGATCTCCTGGATACAATCGCGAAATCGGACGACGGAGGACCGTCGACGGACACATCGGAGACATCGGAGACTGCAGAGTCAACCGAACAATTCGAATCATTCGAAGACAAACCGGGACCGGAAATATCCGAGGAAACGGAAACCGTTAACGAGGAAGAAAAACCACAGGAGTCTTCATTTGAGAATCCTCAGGACTGGATTGATGAACTGGGTGAGGAACGTAAGGAACCGGCAAAAGCGGAGGAAGTCCCGGCCGTCGATGCAGCCGTGGAACAACCTGAAACCGATGATCCTCTGTCGGCCCTCGCCGACCCTTCAAACGAACAGCGTGAGACCGCTGTTTCGAAAGAAAACAAAAAGTCGGAGGAACCGGTTTGCATGGGATTTCCAAACCTCGTCATCGTGACGGGGCACAGCTCCGGGAAAAAAATCCCGCTGCTGCCGATGACGATGAGCATTGGACGCGAACACGACAACAACATTGAACTGAAAGACGCCGAAGTCGCGCGTTATCACGCCCGGATCATGTACGAACGCGGGCATTTTGTGCTGGAAGATATGGATAGCAACAACAGCACGTGGCTGAACGGTGAAACGACCAAACGCGCGTCGTTAAAAAACGGCGATCGTATCAAGATCGGCGAAACGGAAATGGTGATTGATTTCGACTAGTTGATTTGTACCATCTCGACCGCGCCGGGCCCGTAAACACACCTTACGGGTCCGGCTTTTTTTGTCTAGATGCGTTCGAGGGAGTTCGTGGTGATCCATCCTTCCAGCTCACCGGGGAGACGGATCTGGACCCAGCCCGGGCGTGTTTCACCGGTGATGAGTCGCGTGCCCTCGTGGATCTTGAACTGCAGCGTAGAATCCGTATCAGGCCTTCCAAATACCGGCACTTCTTCGTTTACTACTATGGCCGCTCTTCTGGAGCTCTCTGCCCGGAACTTTGTCATCGCCGACAGACCCGACGCGGAAAGGAGAACGAGCAGCGTCACCATCAACAACACAAAATCCTGCGCCTTGTCCAGTCCCATGATACGGCCGGGAGACAACAGGGAAATCGTGGGATACATCCGCTGGA
>CAYUDF010000680.1:0-2457 GCA_964443465.1 uncultured bacterium | reverse complement strand
CACCCATCATAGTCTTACTCTTCAAGCGCTTTTTGGATCGCTGCGTCGAATACTGCGAACGGTTTGGCTCCAGATATCATCTTTCCATTGATGAAGAATATCGGTGTTCCATGAACTCCGTATGAGGAACCGTCAGCCACGTCCATTTTGACTTCTTCTTCCATCGCTCCGGAATCAAGACATTCGTCGAATATTGCCCCGTCAAGCCCGATCTCTCGAGCCCATTTCTTATAGTTGTCTACACTCAGGTTCGCCTGGTTTTCGAAGAGCATGTAGTGCATTTCCCAGTAGTTGCCCTGTTCGCCAGCACATTCTGCTGCTTCTGCGGCCTTTTGGGCCTGCAAGTGGAACTCTATCGGGTAATCCCTGACGACATACCTGACGAGACCCGTCTCGACATACTTCTGGTGGATCTGTGGGTATATCTGTTGGTAGTGCATTGAGCAGACTTTGCACTCAAAGTCCGTGAACTCCACGATCGTCACGGGAGCGTTCGGGTCTCCCACGAACTCGTCATCATCGATGCTTACATCAACCGTTGGTGCTGGCGCAGACTGTGAAGACAGCGCAGCCGTATAGACCGCCAGTGAATCTATCTTTTTGTAGAGTTTGAATATCGCAAACGAGTTTAGCAGTGTTACCACGAGGATGATTTCTATGAGGGCTGGCTTTATCTGGTTGCGATTAACTGGCATTCCGACTGCTCCCAAGGCGAGTTCGCGCCGCGGCATGCGTCAGCACGCCGGGCGCGGACTCTTCATTCGTCACCACCTGTGAAGGCATCAATCCTGAGGTGGCCTCAGCTCAGTAGATTAGCAACGCTGACCCGCGGATCATGGTGCTTCGTTACAAATCACCCACGCACCGCCGACGCAATCGCTTTCATTTGGTGCGTACGTGAGGCATTGCTCCAGGAAAATCTCGCACTGTTGCTTTGCCGCTGGGCTGTCCGCACATCTTCCCCCATCGCACACGTTACTCGCGTCGGTGCCTTCGGGTGGAGACCCGGTTCCAGAAGTGTCTGTTGGAGATTCGCTATCGCTGCAAGCGATCATTGTGAACGCGACGATGAATACCGCCGCCAGAGCAAACCGGAACAATTTCATTTCATCTCCCTTTTGTTGGGCGTGGGTGCGAGGATGAGCACTATCGGACTAACCGTTGCACTTAATCCACGCGGCCCCGACACATTCTTCTTCATTTTCAGGTAGACTGTTTTGGAGGCAAGCCGACAAAAGCGCCTCACACTCTTGCTTCAACGCGGCGTTGGTCGCACAAAGCCCCTGGCTGCACACGTTATCGACGTTCGTACTTTCGGGCGGAACCCCAGAGTCAGATGTTGGCGTTTCATCCACGCTGCAAGCGATCATCGTGAACGCGATGATGAATACCGCCGCTAGAGCAAACCGGAACAATTTCATTTCATCCCCCTTCTTGGGTGTATTTAAACGTTCGAGAGAAGCATGTACGGCTCAGAAGCCGATGCCGACGCCGACGAGCGCCGCCGTTCCGCCAACCGGAACGTCGGCCCTCACGCTGCTCGTCGTGGTGGCCTGCTCGTACTCGCCGACCACCCAGGAGTGTCGGAACGAGAAGAACGCATGCCACTTGTTTTTGAGCGGCATGATGGCGCCAGCGCCCGCAACAAACCCCACGTTCGTACCGAGGTCGTGCTTCGTCACCGTAGTCGTGCCATTGTTCGTTTGCGAGATATCGAACACCGCATTGATCAGGGCGATTCCTGGTCCAGCGTACAGCTGGCCTCCATTGCTGCCCACCGGAAGGGAGGCCGCGAAAAGGCCGTTGAGAGCCCATCCCGTGGCCTTCGACTCATTTGCGATTGTGGTCGACCCGCCGGTCGCTTCGTAGCTCAGCGTCCTCCACCCGTAGGCCCAATCCGCGACGATTGCCAACCTCGGATTCAGAGCGTAAAGGGCGTGCGCGCCAAACTGGGTGAGGTTCGCCGTTTCCCCAAGACGGGGCGCGGGCGTATCCCCGGTCACCAGGCGGGCTCCAAACCCCACGCCCACCAATAACTTCGATTCGGATTTTGCGCTGTCCTGCGCCTGCGTCGTTGTAGCCCCGAGCAGTAACGCCAGGCAGGCGAGGACTATCATAGTCTGCTTCATTCGTCCTCCCTCATCGTTCAGGTGTCAGTCCAGCCAAGTGTTTCTTGGATCCTTCAAAATGCATTAGACGCTGAAACGGTATCAAAATTCCAGAAATTTTTTGGGCCATTTTCTGCCAAAATAGGATGTGACCGGACCAGTACTGGCTGGCGAATTCGGTTCGGCAGAATTGTTGTGGCGTTTCTGGCCATTTTCTGCCAGAATGGGCTGCAACCTGCTGCCTGACTTCCCGGAGAACGATACGCCTCTTCTGCAAGGATCGTCGCGATTTCAACACACAAGACATCGGGTCCACCCATCATTCGATTGTCGCACCCGTTGGCGTTTG
>CAYUDF010000679.1:0-2463 GCA_964443465.1 uncultured bacterium | reverse complement strand
CGAGGGGATTCGGCGGAGGGGTCCGGGATATTTCCGGTGGGTCCGTATCGTTCCCCGTAATTCCCGATTGTCCGCTATCGCACCCCGACGACGTGATCAATATCGGAACAACGATGAACAACAGAACAGCGTAAACTTTCCGCGTATATGCGCAGGTACCACTTTGTCGCATGGTTTACTGAAACAGCAATGATCGTACCACTTAGATTTTAAGCGGTGCACCGGGGCCGACGGGAAGGCCGAGGACGAACCATACGATCAACATCAGCGTCCACACAATAAAAAACGCGATCGAATAGGGAAGCATTGTGGCCACAACTGTGCTGATGCCGGCGTTGTCGTCGTAACGTTTCATGAACGCCACAACCAGCGGGAAATAGGACATGAGGGGTGAGATTACATTGGTTACACTGTCGCCCACGCGGTAGCTGGCCTGAACCAGTTCGGGCGAATAACCCAGCAACATGAACATCGGTATGAACACCGGGGCGATGAGGGCCCACTTGGCCGACGCGCTGCCCATGGCCAGGTTGATAGTGGCCGACAGGATAACAAACGAAATGATCAGTGGAATGTCACCGAGGCCGGCCGCTTCCAGCACACCGGCGCCACGAATTGCAAAGATTAATCCGAGATTAGTCCATTTAAAATAAGCCACAAACTGCGCGGCGAAAAAACACAGGACGATATAGATGCTGAGGATCTGCATCGATTTCGACATGCCCTCAAATACGTCCGAGTCGTTACGCATGGTTCGGGCGCCCCATCCGTAGGCGATGCCCGAGATTGCCGCTCCCAGAAAAATAAACGCAACGATACCCGAGGTAAACGGTGACCGGAGCACTCCGCCCGTTTCCGGATTCCTGAGGAAACCGTCCGCCGGTACGGTGCCCAGCAACAGGAAGCCGGTGAACAAAAGGCCGGCGATGCTGGCGTAGATCAGTCCGCGGCGTTCATCGCTGGTGAGTTTCTCGATTTTGCTGTCGGGTTTTTCACCCTTGTAGTCGCCGAGACGTGGTACGACGATTTTTTCGGTAACCCAGGTGCCGGCGGCGGCGATGAAAAAAGTCGAGGCCACCATGAAGTACCAGTTGCAGGCCGGATTGACCAGGTAGGACGGATCGATGATCCGCGCAGCTTCTTCGGACAGTCCCGAGAGCAACGGATCGAGTGTGCCCAGCAGCAGGTTGGCGCTGTACCCGCCGGAGACTCCGGCAAACGCGGCGGCCATACCCGCGATGGGGTGGCGGCCGACGGCCAGGAAAATCATTGCTCCCAGCGGCACCAGCAACACGTATCCGACTTCGCTGGCCGTGTTGGACAGGATGCCCGAAAAGACGATGAGAAATGTCAACAGCCCACGCGGCGCCGACAGTACGACCAGGCGCAGGGTCGTCCCGATCAGGCCGCTGCGTTCCGCGATGCCGATTCCAAGCATCGACACCAGTACCGTCCCCAGCGGAGCGAAGTCGGTGAAGTTGGTTACCATGCTGGTGAGTATCCGGTGCATCCCCGTGATGGTAAGCAGGCTCACCGGCTCGATTATTTCTCCCGTGCCCGGATGGACGGCGCGGACACCCATCGCGTGGAATACACCCGAGGCGATCACTACCAGCACCGCCATCGACGCAAACAGGGTGGCGGGATGCGGCAACGCGTTGCCTACGCGTTCAACGACCCCCAGCATACGGGCCACAAAACGGCCCTGCCCGGGGGGTGTTTTTTCGGACTGGTCTTTCAGTTCTGGTTTATCTGTCACGCGTCACAGTTGGGTGTGGCGATGGTGCTTGTGTGCGGAGTCGGAGGAGACTCCGTTTATTTAGACAGATCACACAATAACGGGTCGGGCTTGTGGGCGCAAGAGCTACGGTATTTAACTGGTACTGGAGGCGATTGAAGGCCAGCCGTATTCGCGAGCCAGGGCGGCAATAATCTCGAACGACAGCGGCAGTCCCGCCGCGCCGTTGGTCATGATTACTGCCCCTTTTCCCGTCGCCGAATTGGCGATGATCAGGCTGGTTGATCCCGGTTCGTTAAATCCCGCGTACAGAAAATACTGGTTTTCTCCCGAACCGACGAGGAACACGCCCAAACCCTGTCCGCTTATGCCGCCCAGTGCGGCGGGGTCCAGTTCGCATTCTACGTTGCACATCAGCCCCATCGTTTTTCTGGACAGCACACGGCGGGGGGTGCCCTTGCAACCGCGCATCAGTTCGATTGCAAACTTTCCCAGATCGGTGGGAGTTGTGAGCAATCCACCCTGGGCGAGCGCGGTGGGGTGCTGTGGGCGGTCGACCGGGGCGCCGTCCTGGCCGTGGGGAAGGGCCCTGGAAGCGTCCGCGGGCGCAGCGCCCATATAACTGTGGTCCATTCCAACTGTGCCGAACATCGACGCGCTGGCGACTCGCGCGTACGGTTTGCCCGTGACGTCTTCCACCACTTTCTGAAGCACCAGGTAACCAA
>CAYUDF010000678.1:0-2464 GCA_964443465.1 uncultured bacterium | reverse complement strand
ACTCCGCTGTCATCTCTGACTCACGTGATCTCTTCACCCTTTCCCAGGCTTCGCCTGGCGCACACGTGGCACCGTTTCGTTTAGCGTTTCGTTTAGTGTGTAACAGAGACTTTTTCTCAAGTTGATCTCGTTCAGATCTTCAGATCTGGTCCACGATTGTGTTACAGTTCTAACGTGATTCAACCAGCTTCAACGCGGACCGGAGATTTGCTGCGATGTTGTCGTCCGGTCCGGAGGTGTTCAGTACGCCGAAAGTCCAACGCCCGAGGAATGTATGCCGGTCGAAATTCGCTCTGTTCGATCGGTTTTTTTGTGGACATAACCATTTGGGAGGACCTGTAATGAAAAGATTCGGTATGACATCTGTAATGTTGGTGCTGGTGGCGCTGTTCCTTGTAGTGCCCCTGCATGCACAAAACCTCTCCGGAGACGCTCTGAGGGCGTCTGCCCCATCGACCGCGGTCACCGGCGATCACGTGGCGACCACCGCCGACGTCGGGAGACTCGACCCGGTGATTTACGACAACGGTGTAACACCAAACACAGGCCTCTCGAGCCAACTGGATACGGTGTACCCTTTAGACTCACAGGTCGCGGACGACTTCCTATTGCCGTTGGGCGACGGAACAGACTACGGTGTCACGGGAATTTCCTTTACGGGCCTCTACTTCAACACCCCCCCTGACGGGGACCCAACTTTTCCATTCAA
Organism: uncultured bacterium; assembly: GCA_964443465.1. Lineage (GTDB taxonomy): Bacteria > Krumholzibacteriota > Krumholzibacteriia > WVZY01 > JAKEHA01 > CAYUDF01. Next base: position 1,755 of record CAYUDF010000678.1, on the reverse strand, counting down.
CGTCCTCTTTTATGCTGACGACGGTACCGGATTGTCGCCGGTCGGTGGTCCGACGGATCCAACAGGATCGGCGATCGCCGCTCGGACCTTGGCGGATCTTGCCCCTGTTGGCGCCCCGAATAATTGGGCTTGGGTCTTGGATTGGACCGGCGACCCGGTCGTTCTGTCAGCAAATACGCAATACTGGGTTGCCGTTCAACAGGCTATCCTTTTCCCTCCTCAATTTGGATGGGAAGGTGATAATTTGGGTGGCAATGCCGTGCAGGGCTTCCCTCTCTTGGCCATTAACTATTGGACTACGGTAGGGACGGAAATGAACTTCCAGTTGCACGGTACACAACCTGTGCCGGTGCAGCTGCAGAGCTTCAACGTCGAATAGGATCCGGCTTCCCGTTCCTCATGAGGCCTCGCCCGGAATGCGCGTCGTGAAAAGCGACGGTTGAGGGAGAGGGGTTGCGAGGGGCGTCGGTCCGAAAAAACAACAACGCGTGCACGGATTGCCGTACACGCGTTGTTTTTCAAACGGCAGCAAAGGAACAGTGCCCTGGGGGATCGATGTCTGGAAACAAACAACCTACTGCGTGGTTGTTGGCCCTGACTCTGGGCGCCCTGTGCGTCGGCTGTTTTGGCACCACTCGATCCGATATGGGGCCTTCGCTTTCAGCGCCATCCGGGTCGGCTAACGGCAAGAACGTGCTGCTGGTTACGCTCGATACTCTCCGGGCTGACCGGCTCGGTTGTTACGGCTGTCAAGGAGTGGAAACGCCCGTGATCGATGGCTTGGCGGCAGGCGGAGTGCGGTTTACTGACGCCATTGCCCCCGCACCGATGACCCTGCCGTCACATTCAACGATTTTGACGGGGCTCTACCCGCCGCGACACGGCGTTCGTGATAACGGAAAGTTCAGGCTCGATGAAGGGCATCTAACGCTCGCCGAACATCTCAAGCGAGCCGAGTATGAGACGGGTGCCTTCATCGGGTCCTTCGTTTTGGACCGGCGATACGGTCTCGGCCAGGGCTTTGATGTTTACGATGACCAGATGGCTGACAGTCGGCGGTTCTCCGGTGTCCATGGTGGCTCGCCACAACGGCCGGGGAACATCGTCACCGACGCCGCGCTCGATTGGCTGACCACACACAATGAGGAGACCCCAAATGCCCCCCTCTTTGCATGGGTACACCTCTTCGACGCACATACTCCCTATGATCCGCCCGAACCCTTCGCCACGACGTATCGCGATTCCCGTTATTTGGGAGAGGTTGCCTTTGTCGACCATCAAATCGGGCGCCTTGTGGCGTTCCTTCGCGAACGGTCTTTGCTGGATCAAACCCTGATCGTCATCGTCGGAGACCACGGAGAAGGACTCGGCGAACACAACGAGGACACTCATTCTCGGTTGATCTACGAGACCACAATGCGGGTGCCGATGATCTGGTACTGCCCGGAGTTGTTGGGCGATTCGCAGGTCGTTGCTGACCGAGTCGTCAGCTTGGCAGACGTCACCCCCACGATTCTTGACCTGCTTGGACTCGATCCTTCCGTAACGCCGGATGGTGTGAGCCTGCTCGACCCGAGGCCCCCGGAGAATCGAGCGGTCTACATCGAAACGATCGCTCCGCAACTCAATCATGGGTGGAGCCCGCTGTTCGGACTGCGCCGCCTCCTCGATAAGTACATCGAAGCGCCAAGGCCCGAATACTTCGACCTTGCGACCGACGCCCGGGAACTGAGAAACCGCTATTCGACAGCCAAC
>CAYUDF010000677.1:0-2479 GCA_964443465.1 uncultured bacterium | reverse complement strand
ACCCGCTTTTCCATGAGCTGCGAAACGCAAGAATCTCTTGACAATACACCAGTTACGTAGGAATATCTCAAATCAACCCATCACTCAAACCGGTAGCTGCACCGACTTGAGCAGCGCCCATATGAATCAATTCAGCAGCAGACCTATCAGTGTTCTTCTCGTAGACGACGAAGAAGACCTCGTGGATTTCTTGTCCCATCGACTCCTGAAACACGGCTTCACCGTCACGGCAACTACCGCCGGCACCGACGCAATCGCCGCCGCATCCCGGCAGAACTACGACGTCGCCGTTGTTGACCTCAAAATGCCCATCATGGATGGTATCGAAGTACTGGAAAAGTTGAAGGGGCAACAACCCTTCCTGAAAACCATAATGCTCACCGGCCATGGTTCGCACGAAAGTGCTCTTGAAGCCGGCCGCCTGCAGGCGTTTCATTACTTGTTGAAACCGTACGAATTCGATGAACTTGTCTCTGTGATCGAAAAAGCCGCCGCCGTCAAACGCGAAGCCCAGCTGGACGCGTTCAAGGCGGAACAGGAACATATCATCGACAACTGCAGCACGGCTCTCGAGATCACGGAAGCAACGGACCGCCTTCGAAAGAAGTATGAACAGGACTGAAACCCGTGTTGCTATCGTGGGTGGCGGCACCAGATGTCATGATTTCCTGATCCGAATTCAGGAAAAGCCCGAAGACATCGGTCTGACCGTGGTCGGGGTCGCGGACCCGGATCCCCAGGCCGCCGGTGTTGTTTACGCGCGCCAGATGGGCATCGACTTCACCCCGACGGATTTTCACGACTTTTATTCCCGGGATGATATTCATGCGATCGTCGAGTTAACGGGACTGGACGAAGTCCGCGACGAGATTCTGAACACAATTCCCCGCCACATCCACTTCATCGATCATTTCAGCTCCCGATTCTTTTTTGATCTTTTCAGTCTGGCCGACGAACAACGCGCACTCAAGACCCAGCGCGACATTGATATTCTGACCGAACGCAATAAACTGCGGGACATCATGGACAGCCTGCCCTACGAGATTCTCGTTATCAGCAAGGATTTCGAGGTCGAAATGGCCAACGAGACTTTTCTTAAAGCGCACGATATTACCCTGGAATCGATCGCAGGCAAGTACTGCTACGACCTCGACCATAAAACCAAACCGCCGTGTGACGTAGCGGTCGATACCTGTCCGCATGCCCAGACTCTATCCGCGGGTCACAGCATTGCGTCCGTGGAAACAAAAATCGACGAAAACGGTGAAGAACGGTTCATATCGGTCCGAACCGCCCCGTTCCACAACCAGGCAGGCGAAGTACTCGGTGTTGTGGAAGCGATTCGCGATATCACGCCGAGAATCAAGACTGAGCAACAACTCAAGGACAGCCGCGCCCGGCTCAACCAGTTCATCGACTCCGCTCCGCTGTTCATTTATATGAAGGATCTCCACCTTCGATACAAGGTAATGAACCGTCATGCCCTGGACGCGCTGAAGTTGGAAGAAAAAGACGTCATCGGAAAAACTAATTTTTCGATTTTTCCCGAAGAAACAGCTGCAAGGCTGCAGAAGCATGAGGCGAAAGCGCTGAAAACGGGAGATACCGTGCGCGTCAATGAGATACTTCCCGTCAAAAACAAAAAACTGCACGTGAAAGCCACGATATTCCCGGTGTTACGGAACGACAAACCGATCGGTTTGTTTGGCCTGATGGAAGACCGGACTGTTCTGCGCGAACGAAAGAAATTACTGAGGGAAAAAGACGAACAGCTGTCGGAGACACAGAAACTTCTGGAAGGCGTTCTGGAAAACAGCCGGGATATCATTTTTCTGACGGATCCGGAAGGAGAGCTGATTTCGGTAAACCACGGCCTGGAGGAAACCCTCGGTTACGACCGCGGAGAACTGACAAAACACCACGTGTCCGACCTGTTCGTCAATCCCGATTTGCAAAAAGATCTGTATCATAAAACGCTGGAAGACGGTCACGCGATGCAGTACGAAGTCGAATTCCGTCACCGCCACGACGCCGTTGTCGTATGTAACGTTTCACTGACCATTATAAACGACGTCGACGGCGAGCCGATCGAAGTTGTGGGCATCGGCCGTAACATCACAACGCGGCTGCGGCTGCAGTCCGACCTCGAACGGTCGGAAAGGCTGGCGGCGATCGGTAAAATGGCCGCCGGTGTCGCCCATGAAATCAACAACCCACTGGCGATTATCAAAACGATCGGCGGATTAATCGGCGATATCATCGAAGACGAGGGTGTCACCATGGACCCGGCCAACCGGGACCTGCTCGATAAATCGGTGGACCGGCTGAACTTCCAGGTGAAGCGGGCTTCGACCATCACCCACAGTCTGCTCGGTTTTGCGCGCAAATCAGAACCGGGGCGAAAGTTGGTGTCGATCACCGATCTTCTGGATGAATCTGTTGACCTGCTGGCGCCGGAAATACACCTGACCGGCTGCGA
>CAYUDF010000676.1:0-2482 GCA_964443465.1 uncultured bacterium | reverse complement strand
CCCGTCCCGAAGTGGACGTCAAACGTGAGCGCGTCACCGTCGGGATCGGTGCAGTTCCAGCGTAACTGGGTTGAAATCGATTTATCGGTCGACGCGTCGGCCGGACCGCCGGCCCCGGTGTCGATGGTTGGCGTGCCGGGCGCCCGGTTTGCCACATCGCCGCCACCTGGATCGGTTGGTGTTTCTTCGTCACATCCCACCACCCAGAAACCAATGAGTGCAATGCTCAATAAAATAACAAAAAATCTGGCCATTACGTCCCCTCCTGGCTTGTAGCCAAGTTTAAACTGTTGCGGAATTTACATAATCAGATTAGCTAATCCGAAAATGCCGCGCTACCGCATGCCAATGTAGTTTTTGGACTCGATTGTCCGGAATCAGCCGATTTGACTACATGTCTATGCGGGGTGGCTGGTGAGGAAGTGGCGAATCGTCAGATCAGGCCCTTGCGGATCGCCTGGGAGACGGCGGCCGACTGGGAGTGGACCTGCAGCTTCTGGTAGATATTGCGGATGTGGTAGCGGACCGTGTCCACGCTGATAAACAACGAATCGGCGGTGGAGTTGTAACTCTCGCCGTCGGACAGGCCGGTCAGGATTTCTTTCTCGCGATCGGTGAGGCGAATGTCCTGGTTGTCGCCGCCCTTGAAGTTTTTCTGAAACAGGTTAACAACTTTGCGCGCGATGTGCGACGACATCGGTGAGCCGCCTTCGTGGGCTTCCCGGATTGCTTCGATCAGGCGGGCCGGTGGAGTGGTCTTGATCAGGTACCCGCTGGCACCCGTACACAACGCCTGAAATATGTTGTCGTCGTCCTCGTAGACGGATAGAACGATTATTGTGATGCCCGGCCGAACTTTTTTCACTTCCCGGGTACCTTCGATGCCCGACATTCCCGGCAGGCCGATGTCCATCAGGATCACATCGGGGCTGTCGGTTGCAAGCATTGACAGCATGTCTTCACAGCTGCCGTATTGCCCGACACAATCGATACCCTCTGTGCCACCCAGCAGGACCGTCAGTCCTTCACGGATGGGTGTTTTATCTTCGACAATCACAACCTTGATCACGGATAACCTCTTTCGTATGCATGTATCTTACGCGCTAAAACAGCAGGACGCAATCGCATGAATATGTAGTTTATTGGTCCACTCAAATACGATTATGGGACACCACAGTAAATTGGGGGTTGACAACATAACCAGAGTACTCTATAATCCAAAGTACATAACAAAGGAGGCCATTTTGATGTCAGAAACAAACCGGATCGATAACGATATCCGCTATGTCCGCGGGCTCGTTTCCGAGTCGGACCGAGGAACCTCTCCCACCGCCATCTATATGATGTGGGCAGCCATCTGCCTGGTCGGGTTTCCCCTGGCCGATTTTGCGCCACAGTACGTGGGTTTCTTCTGGATGATCGCCGGCCCCCTCGGGGGGATCGCCAGCTTCGCACTCGGGTGGCGTCACAGCGTGCGCATGGGTCAAATGCGCCGCGACGTCGGCGTGCGGCACGGGCTTCATTGGAGTGGAATGTTGGTGGCGATATTTTTGGTGGTTCCGCTGGCGGGCACCGGAGCTATCGCGTGGAGTGCGGGGCATCGCGTTATATTGCTCTTGCTCGCGTTTTCCTACTTTCTGGCGGGGGTCCATTTGGACCGGCCGTTGTTGTGGGTCGGGCTCCTGATGATCGTCGCCTATGTCGCGCTGTTTTTCATCAGTGCTTACCAGTGGACGATCGTCGGCATCGCTGTCGCCGTCGCATTGGTCGTCGCCGGGCTATTGGGAGGAAAGAAACGTGTCAGAGAAACGCAATGAGGGGATTCGGGAAGGGCTGGGCCGGCTCGACAAACTACTCGAACACCGCACGCGTTTGGGGATCTGCGTTTTACTTGCGCGCAACGATAAACTGTCGTTTAGCCGCCTCAAAGACGTGTTGCAGGAGACCGACGGATCTCTGGGCGCCCACCTGCGCAAACTGGAAGACGCCGGCTACCTCTCCGTCAACAAGCAGTTCCAGGACAGGAAACCGGTGAGCTGGTACTCGCTCACCACGCCTGGCCGGGGAGCCCTTACGTCGCACCTGTCCGCCTTGCAGCAGCTGATCCGGCAGGGCAACGCCGGAGGCTGACGGCGCTGCCTCTTTTCGTTCTTTCTTCGGAGCTTTACAGTATGCTGTCGGGAGAGGCCAACGCCAAAATGTTGGCGATCGTATTGGGAACACTCGTCACTGGATTGGCCGCAGCGATATATAAAGAAGGTCGTCCGGATCGTATCTGATCCGGACGACCTTTTGTTCTTCGATCAAGACGCGGCCGCCGAAGGCGGGACGCTATCGCAGGATTATGGAATATTGGTATGTTCTCACCGTGATCGCCGGGCTTGATAAATACCGGCTTTGTGGGTAAAATGGTAGAAAATACAGGATATATTTCTTCATCCCGAAACCTGCTTATGCCCGGTCCCAAACAAGCGATATTACT
>CAYUDF010000675.1:0-2484 GCA_964443465.1 uncultured bacterium | reverse complement strand
GTTTATCCCTATGGTTCGTCGGCCGCGAAACTGGTCGGTTTTGTGGGTGTTGACAACAACGGCATGGCCGGTGTGGAAGCGGCGTGTGAAGACGTCCTCAAGGGCGTTCCCGGGTTGGCGAAGGTTTTCAAAAACGGGGAATACCACAGCGACCGGTACTACAAGTACGCTCAGAAAGATCCGCACGACGGCAAACACGTCTACCTCACCATCGATATGGCAATTCAGGAGGCCGCGGAAGCGCGGCTCGAACGCGCCATCAGGGACCACGACGCGAACTCCGGCGCCATCGTGGTAATGGCGGTAAAGACCGGGGAGCTTCTGGCCCTCGCGGAATATCCCGCGCCGACGTCGAGGAAGGGATCACAACTCAACGACTCACTGTGGACGGTTCGGAGCGTTTCTCACGTTTACGAACCCGGGTCCACGTTCAAGCTTGTTACTTCGGCCGCGCTGCTCGATTCGAAGGCGGTTGCGCCTTCCGATTCCTTTGACGCGGAAAACGGCAGGGCCAACGTTGGCGTCGCGGTGATAAAGGATCCCCATCCCCACGGTGTAATCAATTTCGAGGATGCTTTTGCTTTTTCCAGCAACATTGTCATGTACAAAGCCGCCGGGCGAATCGAATCAAACGAATTTTACAAGTACATCAGGATGTTCGGATTTGGCGAACAAACCGGCATCGAGCTGTTCGGGGAATCTTCTGGTGGCATCGCCGATGTCGAAGCCTGGTCCCTGCGCACCAAGGGTACCCTCGCTTTCGGCCAGGAGATCGCGGTTACGCCGCTTCAGATGGTTGGCGCATTTGGTGTGGTGCCAAATGACGGTGTGATGGTGCTGCCGCGGCTGGTCCGGGGTATCGCCGACGAATCAACAGGAAAAATTACAAAATTCAAACCTGTAAAAGTAAGACGTGTGATATCCAGGTCCACCGCACGTACGCTCCAGTCCTTCTGCCGGCGGGCTGTTGTGGACGGAACGGGTGAATCCGCGGTAGCGGACATCATGGATCTGTCCGGAAAAACCGGCACGGCGCAAAAGGCGTCCAGGCGCGGAGGATACGTACCCGGCAAGTATGTCTCCAGTTTTATCGGGTTTGCTCCGCACGACGAACCCAGGATCGTCTGCCTTGTAATGCTCGATGAACCAAAATGGGCTTCGCGGTACGGAGGTGTATCGTGTGCGCCCGTGTTTGCGGGATTGTGCGAAGAGATCGCAAACACGTCGGCTGTATTTGACGGCGCCCTGGGCGAATCAACAGTCGCTTCGCTGGACAGAGAAAAAATCGAGTACCGGGCGCCAAACTTTATTCGTATGGACCGCGCTGTTGCCCTGGAACGCGCGAGAAAACTGGGATGTAACGTGCTGTGCCAGGGGGACGAAGGCCGGGTAGTGGCGCAGAGCCCCGACCCGGGCCTCCCGATGGGGCGCGACGACGTTATCCGCTTGCTGGTTACTGTGCCGGGAAAAACAGCCGGGACGCGGGAAACTACACCCGACCTGATCGGTATGCCCGTGAGGGAAGCCAAGGCCAAAGCGGCCCGGTCTGGATTCAAGTGTGTGTTGGTGGGCAGCGGAGTTGTCAAAAAGCAGTCTCCCAAACCGGGGCTGAGATCGGGCAACCAGATGGTCAAGTTGTATTGCGAAGCGCCCGGTAGTTCGGGAAACAGAAACGGGTCCTAGTAACCGGGGTGATCGACGCAGTTGAAAACACTGTCGGAATTGATGGAAGGGTTCAGTGAAGACGTGAATTTCGATTCCGGAAAAATCCAGATCAATAACATCGTTACGGATTCGCGCCGCGTCGGAAAAGGCGATCTGTTTGTCGCGCTGTCCGGTACGTCGTCGGACGGTCACGATTTTATCCGCCAGGCTGTGGCAAACGGAGCGGCTGCTGTGGTTGCCGAAAAGGAAGTAGACGGTGTGACAGCTGCGTATCTGGTGGTGCCCGACACGCGAAAAGCTCTTGCGGAAGTGGCGGCGCGCTATTTCGGCCGTCCCGCTGATTCGCTGTTTAAATGCGGAATCACGGGTACCAACGGCAAAACATCGGTTTCATTCATGTACAGGTCGATCATGGAGGTGTCGGGTTGGGGAGGAATGGGCATCGTGGGTACGCTCGGTCACGGGGTGGGAGACGGTCTGAAGAAAACCGTCCATACAACCCCCGACCAGGTACAGCTCCACGGATTGTTCAGGGAGATGGTCGACAGCGGGTGTCGCGGGGTGGTCATGGAGGTCAGTTCTCATGCGGTGCGGCAACATCGAGCCTGGGGATTGGAATTCGACGTTGGGATACTCACAAATGTCACCCATGACCACCTCGACTATCATAAAACGATCGAGGATTATCGCGCGGCCAAACGCGAGTTTTGTTACACGCTGGAGGACCCGCAACGGCGGAAACCGGCGGGTGTGCTGGTGTACTCAGCTGACGATCCCGTCGCAAGGGACATCGGTCTGGCCTACGGTGCGGAATCATAC
>CAYUDF010000674.1:0-2493 GCA_964443465.1 uncultured bacterium | reverse complement strand
GGGACAACACGTTGTGGTCTACATCGCACAGAAATACGCTGTAACCGGCCAGCGCGGACACCTGGGCGATGCCGTGACCCATTGTGCCGGCGCCTATTACGCAAATCTTTGTGTCGTGTGGTGTCATTGCAGTCTCCTGGTACATTCAAGGCGGAATCGCCGGCCCGTCAGCCGAGGTTGATCCACACGGTCTTGTTTTCGAGGTAGGCGTCCAGACCGTCGCCACCCAGTTCGCGCCCGAATCCGGAGGATTTAAACCCGCCAAAGGGCGCGGCCGCGTCATAAAAATTGTACGTGTTGACCCAAACAGTTCCGGCCTTGACGGCGCCGGCCACCCGGTGGCCTTTACCGATGTCCCGGGTCCAGATTCCGGCGGCCAGTCCGTACAAAGAATCGTTGGCGATCGATACCGCTTCGTCTTCGCCGTCAAAACTGAGGACCGACAGTACCGGGCCAAAAATTTCTTCACGTGCGATGGTCATGTCCGGGGTTACTCCGTCAAACACAGTGGCCTCGACAAAGTATCCCTTGCCGTTAACCGTCGCTGTTTTTCCTCCGGCGGCCAGCTTGGCGCCCTCTTCCACACCCTTTGAAACGTACGACATCACGCTGTCCTGCTGGGCTTTGGAAACGACGGCGCCCATGCGCGTGTTTTTGTCGAGGGGGTCACCCGGTGTGAGTTTTGCCGCGCGCGCGGCAAGGGTCTCGACGACCTGGTCGTGGACACTTTTTTCCACGAGAAGACGCGAGCCCGCTGCGCAAACTTCACCCTTCCCGTAGAAGATCCCGGTCTGCGCGCCCCGGATCGCCGTTTCGATGTCGGCGTCGGCGAAAATAATGTTGGGGCTTTTGCCGCCCAGTTCGAGCGATATTCTTTTGTTGGAGTTGGCCGCTTCGCGCATGATCGTGCGCCCGACTTCCGTCGAGCCGGTGAACGCGATCTTGTCCACACCGGGGTGTCTTACCAGCGCGCCGCCCACCGTTGAACCGCCACCACAAACCACGTTAAAAGCGCCCGGCGGAAAACCGGCTTCCATTGCGAGTTCGGCGAAAGCCAGTGCGGTCAGCGGTGTTTCCGACGCCGGCTTGAGTATAAACGTGTTCCCGGCCGCCAGGGCCGGTGCGAACTTCCAGCTGGCAAGGTTCAGCGGGAAATTCCACGGGACAATCGCGCCGATCACGCCGACGGGTTCACGTTTGGTGTACACCAGGTAAGGTCCATCGGCGGGAATGGTTTTGCCCTCGATCTTGTCGGCCCATCCCGCGTAGTAACGAAGGACAGCCGCCGTCATCGACAGCTCGATCTTTGCTTCAAAAAATGTTTTGCCGTTGTGCTGGGATTCCAGCGTCGCGAAATCGTTGAGCCGCGATTCGAGCAGGTCAGCGCAGCGGAATAACAGCTGGCCCCGCCTGCGTGCGGATAGGCGCCGCCATTCCTTTGAGTGGAGGCAGGCCTGCGCAGCCGCGACTGCGGCGTCTACGTCGGCTTCCGTAGCGCTGGCGACCTGTGCGATTCTTTCCTCAGTGGCAGGGTTGATCACATCAAACGTTTCGCCTGAAGATGCGCCTCGCCATTCGTTATTAATGAACAGTTCTGTTTTCATCCTGATCGTGTCTCCGGGTTATTCTTCCACTCGAACGTACTCAAAATCGATCGGCTTGCCATTAATGCCCTTACGCGGTGGCGCGATCCAGTTGGCCATTTTTCCGGGTTCAAAAATCGGTTCGGACTGCAGGCTGTTAATGTATCTTTTGTCTTCCGCGGAAGGCAGCCATTCGTCTCTTTTTTTCTTCCACTCCGCATCACTCAACATATTTCCCTGGGGATCGAACTCTATTCCCGAATACAATCCCGTGCTGCGGTTAAACCGGCGGTGGGGCAGGTAAAGTCGGTCCGACAATCCGTATTTTTCGAGCACTCGGTTCCATCGGACTACGCCTTTTTCGCAGTCGACGATGTAGGAATCGCGATGAACTTCGTTGAGGGCGTTTCGGTACGGGACCTCTTCGTTGCCCAGCTTGCCGTTGTCGAAACGGTCCACCACGTAGACGTCATTTATCGCCTTGTGTTCGTCGTACTTGCGCTCGTAAACCCGGCCCTTCAGGCCGTTGGCAAAGTAGGAAGCCGCGTTTGAGGACACCTCGCCGCCAAACAGGTCGAGGCTCAGTGAGAACCACAGGTTGAGGTGCTTCTGAATCGTCGGCAGGTCGATACCGCCCATTTCGCGGACGTCTTCGGCGACACCCTTCCGCTCGTTCATTATCTGGCACGTCCGTTCCACGATTCGTGCGATGCCGGTTTCGCCCACAAACATGTGGTGTGCTTCTTCGGTCAGCATGAACCGGGTTGTCCGCGACAGAGCGTCAAATGCGCTCTCGGCCAGTGCGAGCAGCTGAAACTTGCCGTCTCGATCGGTGAACATTGTGAACATGAAGAAGTCGAGCCAGTTGATCACCGGTTCGTTGAACGTGCTGAGAATTCTGGGTTTGTCG
>CAYUDF010000673.1:0-2496 GCA_964443465.1 uncultured bacterium | reverse complement strand
TCAATGCGTTACCTGATTTCCTGTATTTAGATAATCATACGGCAAATCTATAGATAAGGTTGCCTCCCTTATCCCGCAGAATGACATCGGCGCGGATTTTCGACCGGAAACAGCAGTAACAGGGTTCGAATTTTTACTCGAGGTAACCCAGCGATTTCAACCGTTTGATCGTATCGTCTGAAACAGCTTTGGTAACAGATCGATGTTCGATACCAGATTCGCCACCCGGGTGCCTGCCTTGTCGGCGCCGGGCAGACGAATCATTCCCACGCCTCGAACGGCGGTCTGGTAGACCGTGAAACCGTGATTGAAGTGCCGCGGGTGATCGGGGCGGGTTGTATCCAGTGAAATAACGATTACATGCTTCGGCGTGCAGGTGTCCTCGCTGTTTTCACAGCCGACAATGAAGGTAAACCCCGACAAAATGCACACCGATACCAGTACCCGGAAATTGCGTAATCTCGAAGTATCTATACTCAATCCCATAACGATAGTTTTAAATGGAACTCGTCCACAGATACAAGGGAAAACGTCAGGCTTCTTGTCAGGCTTTACCCCTATCGGGGAGCAGTTTTTCGGCGGCAAGCCCTGCGGGTTCGGGCGCAACGTACGCGTAGAAGGCAGGTTCCGGGACGTTATCGTCGCCCCGCCAGAACCCGGCGCTGATCACTTCGTGGGAATACGCTTCTTTTGTCACCGAATCGGCATTTCGGCAACCGACTTGTCGCCCAGGGCAATTGTTCTCGAGTCGCCATCGCTGGTTCGCACGTCGAGCCGGTGTTCGATGAAATCAAATTCCAGTTCGAAGATTCGGCCCTGGTGAGGAATCGCGCGTGTCGTCAGCCCCCGCGAAGAAACATACAGCTGTGCGGTTCCTTTGTGACAGTTCGATTCAGCTGCAATTATGATCAATCCCACGTTGTCAATCGGCTTGAGATCAGTGTATAGTAAGATATCCAGATTCAATCTGTAAGAAAACAATTTATGATTACGACCTCACAATAAAAACGCGAGAAACACCCGGAGCGAATTTGAAAATTAATCGCTTGAAAGCGTGCGTATGTGCAGCATTGATGATTGTCGTGAACCTTTTCACGTATGGTTGCGGGTCGGGTGACCGTCCGCTCGCCGAAGTCGATCCCGCCGCCGTTCCCGACACCACCACCTACGACCAGGTTTTTAACATCGTCCAGCGCGATTGCCTTCCGTGTCACGATGAAGGCGGGACCGAACCGCCGTACGATACCTGCGAAAACGTCGTCGCAAACTTCGACGCGCTGTTCGAAGAAATTTTTGTTAAAAACACAATGCCGCCCGGCGCGTGGCCGCGACTGTCGAGCGAGGAACGACTTGTAATTCTGCGCTGGAACGGAGAGTCACCATGCACTCCGTGAAACTGTTCACGTCAGTGGTTCTGATATGCTTCGCGGGCATGCTCGTACTGGTGTCGAAGGCGGTGACCACACCGATGTACACGGCCAGATCAGGACGCACTTGCGACAATTGCCACGTCACGCCCAACGGCTGGGTCGACCCGAAGCTCAGCGAACGTAAATGTACGCTCTCGTGCCAGGGTTGCCATGTCGATCCCGCCGGCGGCGGCATGCGCACTGTATCCGGCCGTTTTTACGGAAGATCGACATTGGCCATGATCGCTACCAGCCCGAGACCAACGGCTGACTGGGACCGGAATGCGCCCTACGTCGGCCGGCGCGACCGTGCAACAACCTACACCCATACAATTCCGCTGGGACCCAATACCTTCGAACAAAGTTTTGCTTACGCTGATTCCGTCAACGACCGGTGGGCATGGGGCGATCCGGCCGGCGGTCCCACGAAGTACGGTTTCTGGCCGGGGCGCTACGGCGATCTGCGAGCCGATCCTCTGTTTCGCGCCGGGTTCGACCTCCGTCTGGCATTGCTGGTATCGGGTACCTTGCTGGCTTTTCCCATGCAGGTTGACGTACACGGGGTGTTTCACCCGCTTCAGCACGTATCGTTGTTTGCCAACGTGGGCGCCCGGGGACGCGTCAGCGGTTATTCGGACACGTTCGACGACAGTCATTCGCCGTACATACGAGAAGGTTTCGTTATGCTCCACGAGGCGCCCTACCAGGCCTATATCAAAGGCGGCCGGTTTGTACCCGCCTTTGGCCTTCGACTGGACGATCACACGTCGCGAATTCGCCGTGAGTTCGAACTGGACGGCGCGTTGCCCGAGTCTCGGGTCACCGGCGTGGAAGTGGGTGCCGCGCCCAACTACCCGGTGATCAATGTGTCGTGGTTCCGGATGGCTTCGCGAACGCGGACGCCGGACGCGTGGGATATTTTTGACGTCGACGACGGCTGGGGAGCGGCGACCAACCTGGGCTGGCGTGATATGGGGTGGTCCGCCGGCGGGAGTGGATTATGGCGACGGCGTCCCATAGAAGAAGGTGGCGATACGAGCACGTTCGGTCTGTGGGGCTCGTTTAACCCGTGGTACTACTGGAGCGG
>CAYUDF010000672.1:0-2496 GCA_964443465.1 uncultured bacterium | reverse complement strand
CGATCATCGACACAACGCCGGTGTGGAAACCGGTCGTTGAGGCGCTGGTAAATCTTGCGCCCGGAGGCCGGCTGGTTATCAATGCGATCCGCAAAGAAGAAACCGACAAAAGTACCCTGACAGACCTGAGTTACACCGACCACCTGTGGATGGAAAAAGAAATCAAGTCGGTTGCAAACGTGGCCCGGAGTGATGTCTCCGAGTTTCTGAAGCTGGCGGCGGAGATCCCGGTTAAACCCGAAGTGGAAGAATTCAAACTGGAGGAGACCAACCGGGCTCTCGTCGAATTGAAAAAAGGACAGATTCGCGGCGCGAAGGTGCTGCGAATCGGAGCTGATTGAGCGGCAAGGAGCCCCACTATGACGGTCAAACACGTTAAAGATATCCCGGTCGAAACTATCGACGCGGGCAGAGGCGCGTCCCGGCAGGTACTGATCGGTCCCGACGAAGGGCCAAATTTTGCCATGCGCCGGTTCCTGATGGAACCCGGTGGTGGCATTCCGGCGCATACCAATACCGTGGAGCACGAGCAGTACGTCCTGCGCGGCCGCGCCCGGTTGGGAGTGGGTCGTGAAGAGTTTGATATCGAAGCGGGAAGCGTGGTGTATATTCCCGCCGGTATGCCGCACTGGTACGAGGTTGTCGGCGAGGAACCGTTTGAATTTCTGTGTTTGATACCCAATCTGCCCGACGTGATGGAAATGCTGGAGTAAAAAATGGTAAAAATTGCACTCATTCAACAAAAAGCCACGGAAGACCGCGAGGCCAACCGTTTGCGCGGCCTGGAAGCGGTGGAAACCGCCGCGGGCCGGGGAGCCAACGTCGTGTGCTTTGCCGAGCTTGCTTTTGACATGTTCTATCCGCAGGATCGCGCGACACCGGAGAAACTGGATTTTGCGGAACCGGTGCCGGGCCCGACTGTAAAAAAGTTTGCGGACAAGGCAAAACAGCTGGGTGTTGTGATCGTGCTGAACATATTCGAGCGCGACGGCGACCGGACTTTTGATACTTCGCCCGTGATCGACGCCGACGGTACGCTGCTCGGGAAAACACGTATGATTCACATCACCGAGTACGAATGTTTTCACGAGCAGGGATACTACGCGCCCGGTGACCACGGTGTGCCGGTATACGACACGGCGTTTGGGTCGGTGGGTGTGTCGATCTGTTACGACCGTCACTACCCGGAATACATGCGCGCGCTGGCGCTGGCCGGCGCACAGATGGTGTTTGTGCCGCAGGCCGGTGCGGTGGGCGAGTGGCCCGAAGGGCTGTACGAAGCGGAGATGCGGGTGGCGGCGTTTCAGAACGGATACTTCGCCGCGTTGTGCAACCGCGTGGGGCAGGAACCCCGGCTCACTTTTTCCGGGCAGTCTTTTGTGTGCGATCCGTCGGGCGAAGTGATTGCGCGGGCCGGTCAAGGTACGGAGGAAATCCTGCTGTGCGACGTGGATCTCGACAAGGTGGCCGATTCCCACGCCCGGCGGTTGTTTCTGCGCGACCGCCGGCCGGAGTTGTACTACGAGTGGCTGAAATAGCCGGCCAGAGAGGATCTGTTCATGCGATTACTCATTATAACAGCCGTGATACTGGTTGTGACACACGCGGTCGTTTTCGGAGAAACGTCGTCCGGTCTCAAGGGCGACTACCTGGGCGAGAAACCCCCGGGAGAAAGCCCGCTACTGTTTGCACCGGGTGTTGTTTCGGTAGAGGGACGGTACGAATACGGTGTCGCGTTTTCGCCGGACGGCACCGAACTGTTTTTCACCGCCGAAGGTTCTGGAGACAAACTGCAGACGGGTCTGCTGGTTATGCGCCGCGTTGGGGACGAGTGGACCCAACCGGTTGTGGCCAACCTGCGCGGCGACAACAGCTGGGAGCAGGAGGCGTTTTATACCGTTGATGGCAGGCAGTTGTTTTTCTGTTCACCTGTGTCAAAAGATGACGGGAAGCTGTGGTTCTGCGACCGGGACGAAAACGGTTGGGGGTACGCGAAGATCCTGGAATCGCCGGTGAATACAGAAGCGCAGATTGTGTTCTACGCCACTTTTAAACGTGACGGTACGATGTTCTACACCAACGTAATGGAACGCAAAATCTATGTCGCGCCGCGGGTGGACGGCGGTTATCCCGCGACGACTCCGGCCGAGATCGCATTCGGGGGGCATTCGTTTGTTGATCCCGACGGGGATTTTCTGCTGCTGGACAGTAAGGGTGATATCTGGGTGTCCTTTCCGTTGGCTGATGGACGGTGGGCCGATCCAGTTAAGCTGGACGAATCGATAAGCACCGATATTACCGAGACGTGTCCGTCGCTGTCCCCGGACGGCAAATTCATATTTTTCGCGCGGTACAACGAGCCGGGTGAATTGTCGAACATCTACTGGGTGAGCAGTGCTATTATTGACAATCTCAAACCACAAAAAAACGGATAAATAAAAATCACAAGGAGCAATCATGGCTTTTGATCTTGGAAAATTTTTTGGCGACATTTTT
>CAYUDF010000671.1:0-2507 GCA_964443465.1 uncultured bacterium | reverse complement strand
GTAAAAGTAAATACCGGAGCTCACCGGTATGCCGTTGCCGTCCAGCCCGTCCCATTCTATCTGGCGGACGCCGCCCGGAAGGTCACCCGAAAACAACCGCCGCACCAGCCGGCCCTTCGGATCGTAGATCGAAAGCGTGGCGTGGGCCGGTTCCGGTAGTTCCAACGATATCGATGTGTTTGATACAAACGGATTCGGCACGTTCTGGTGGAGTTTGAAACCACCAGCGGGCACGCGCACGTTTACCGTATTCGATACAACTTCTTCCCCGTTCGCCAGCATCACGCCGATATAATAACGATACCGTTCGCCCGGTTGTACTTCCCCGTCCGTATAAGTCCTCGTGTCCGGCGCAAACTCACCATTACCGATTCGAGTCGGTCTTGCGGTATCCTCGCTGCTTCGATAGATCCCGAGACCGGCCACCGTTTCGTCCGAGTTGATCTTCCAATCCAACTCCACTTTGCCGCCAACGGCTCTCGCTTCAAAACCCTCGATCGCCACCGGGGTGGTCGTGCCATCAAAGTGCAAAACGTAGAGACCGTCGTCGTAATCCGCCAGATAAATGTAATCGCCGAGCAGCGCCAGGTCGTAGGCGTATCCGCCCGTGTCAAAATATCCCACTTCAGAAGGCTCCGTCGGGTTACTCACGTCCAGCACACGCAGGCCGGCTTCGTAGTCGGCGATACACACCAGAAACTTTCCACTGATCGTTCCCAGCAGGGCGACATCCATCGCCAGGCTTCCCGTGTCGAAAGATCCCACTTCCACGGGAGAGAGCGGATCGGCGATATCAATTACCCGCAATCCATCGCCATAGTCGGCGACGTAAGCGTATTGTCCCGACACTGCCACCCCCAGGGCAAGACTGCCCGTGTCGTAAGCACCAACTTCGTTCAGTTCCGCCGGGTTCTCGATATCAAGCACCCGCAGGCCCCCTCCACCGTCTGCGACATAGGCGTAATGCGACTCCACCGCGATGTCGTTGGCGAACTTTCCCGTGTCGTAGTGTCCGACTGCCACCGGCGCGGTCGGATCGGCGATGTCAATCGCGTGCACACCGTCCGCACCTTCGGCCACAAATGCGTATGTCCCGTGAATCGAAACACTTTCCTGAAACGGGCCCGGTGTGACTCGGCCAATTTCTATCGGCAGCGACGGCGAAGACACATCCACGATGCGAAGGCCGTCGTGGCCGTCGGCCACATAGGCCAACCCGTTCTCAACAGCGATTCCCTCCGAGAATCCAGTATCGTACGCCCCCACCTCCGCGGGTACCGAAGGCGACGAGATGTCGATCACGCGCAAACCATTTTTGTTTTCCGTGACGTAGGCGTAATCCACCGCCACATCGATGCCTTCGGTGAGACCGCCGGTTTCCTGAAAGGACGCTTCAAAAGGGTTTTGCTTGTTGTAGCAGTTCACAACACGCAATCCGTTGTAGCGCGATGCGACAAATACAAAACCGCCACTGACGGCAACACTTTTGGCGACGTCGCCGGTGACAAGGTGGCCTTTTTCACGCGGGGCTGAAGGATTCGACACGTCAATAATCCGGAGGCCGTCCGTTCCATTGGCGACGTACGCATGTCCCGCGAAAACGTCAACGCCCAATGCGGCGCTCCCCGGGTCGTATGAACCCACCTCTATAATTGACGACGGATCGGAAACGTCAAATACCGTCAGCCCCGCTACCCAGTCGGCGACATACAGGTAGTTCCCATAGATAGTGAGGGCAAGCGCCTGGCCGTGGGTGCTGTAGATGCCGTAGTTGTATGGATACTGTTTATTGGAAACGTTGACACAGATAAACCCGCCAGTTCCTGCGGCCACGAACGCATAGTCGCCGGCAACTGTCACCGCCCACGGATAGAGCACGGGATCGATAAACTCTCCCGTTTTGACCGGCGCTGCCGGATTGGTAACGTCCAGGATGACAACACCGTTGCCATTGTCCACTAGATAGGCGTAACCCGATGCCACAAATACATCGATGATCATACCGGGGCCCATATAAATCCCCGCGATAAAGGCGGAGGCAGGATTGGATACGTCAACGATATACAATCCGTCGCGGCCGACGGCGACGTACACGTAATTGCCCGATTTGTGGATGGCCCGGACGAGCGATGGCAACAACACACGGCCCAGTTCAACTGGAGCCATCGGGTTGGCATAGTGAAAAATCTGCAGGTAACCGCCATTGCCAAAATACACAAACCCGCCGTCAACGATCGTATCTTCGCAAGAACCATTCGCCCAGCGGCCGATCTGGGACACGCGCAGTGAGCTTCCGGTTGCCGGTTGCGGACTTTCAAATTCTTTCGACACCCGTGCTTCTGAACCGTGCTGTATCTTTACCGTAACAAGCGGATCGTGTCCGAGGATCAATCCCGCCGGTTCGCTGGACCGGGAAGACCCCACAAACGATAAAAATATGGCCGCCAGGGTGAGTGCACAAATCACCCCTGCAAATAGTCGCCGCATAACCGTTTCCCCCTTCAATC